>NZ_RZRA01001000.1:0-1946 GCF_003998945.1 Mesorhizobium sp. M7A.F.Ca.CA.003.01.2.1
GTCAGGAACGTGATTGACGCCATCGAACGAACCGGCATCACCCACGCCGACGTCGTAGCGGACATAGCCGCCGATGCGCAGGCAGGTTTCGGTGCCGGGGATGTAGAAGTAACCAGCGCCGTAGACGTCGCAGATCTTGACGTATTCAGCGGGTTCCGGCTCGGCAACAACGACGGCGTCGGCGGCGTGCGCACCGGAAACTGCGATCAGAGCCGCAGCTGAGCCGAAAAGAAGGCTCTTGATGTTCATTTTCCTCTCCATTCAAAAGATCAAAAAAAGCCAGGGTATCTTTCGAGGCTGGCAACCCGCTCCCCGGAAAACGCCGCACCCATGGATCCAAGCTCCTCCTGCCGTCCGCAGCCGAAGGCGCCACTTCCGTCAATCGACGGAAATTGCTTGCAAAATGGCTCGGACGACAAACTTGGCGGTGGATGTATGCGGTGATTTCGCGATGACGTTAGGACAGGCGCAACTCGTCACGAATGGCGCTGCTACGCAAAACCATATCTGTGGCTAATGCCCTGTCCGCGGCAGCCATGTATCTGCCTGTGGCGCGCTCCCCGGACGGTCAACCGGGTCTGGGCTCGTAGATCGGGAATGCCTCGCAAAGCTCCTCGACCGACCGCCGAGCCGCCTTCTCCTGTTCGGCGCCCCATTGCGTTCCGACCGCATCCAGCACGTCGGCTATGAGATTGCCGACACGGGCAAACTCGCCCTCGCCGAAACCGCGCGTGGTGGCGGCCGGTGTGCCCAGCCGTATACCGGAGGTGACGGCAGGCGGCGCCGGATCGAAAGGAATGCCGTTCTTGTTGCAGGTCAGCCCTGCCCTGCCCAACGCCTCCTCCGCGTCCTTGCCGGACAGGCCCTTGCCGCGCAGGTCGACCAGCAGCAGATGCGTATCGGTTCCGCCGGAGACAATGTCGAATCCGCGCTCGCCAAGCGTCGCGGCCAGCTTTCTGGCATTCGCCACCATCTGCCGGGCATAGGTCTTGAACCCGTCCTCCAAGGCTTCACCCAGGGCAACGGCCTTGGCAGCAATGACATGCATCAGCGGGCCTCCCTGCAGGCCAGGGAACACCGCCGAATTCAGCTTCTTGGCGATGTCCTGGTTGTTGGTCAGGATCATACCGCCGCGCGGGCCGCGCAGCGTCTTGTGCGTCGTGGTGGTGACGATATCGGCGACCTCGACCGGGTTGGGATGCACGCCGCCGGCGACCAGGCCGGCGAAATGCGCCATGTCGACCATCATCAGCGCGCCGACGGCATCGGCGATCGCCCGGATGCGCTTGAAGTCGATGATGCGCGGATAGGCCGATCCACCCGCGATAATCAGCTTTGGCCGTGTTTCCCGCGCCTTGGCCTCCAGCTCCTCATAGTCGATAAGGCAGTCGCTCTGGCGCACGCCGTATTGCACGGCGTTGAACCATTTTCCCGACAGTGTCGGCCGGGCACCGTGCGTCAGATGCCCGCCGGCGGCGAGCGACAGACCCATGAAGGTGTCGCCCGGCTTCAGCATGGCGAGCATCACCGCGCCGTTGGCCTGGGCGCCGGAATGCGGCTGCACATTGGCGTGCGCCGCGCCAAACAGCCGGCAGGCCCTGTCGATGGCAGCCGCTTCGGCCAGATCGACATATTGGCAGCCGCCGTAGTAGCGGTGCCCCGGATAGCCCTCGGCATATTTGTTGGTCATCACCGAGCCTTGTGCCTCCAGCACAGCCGGCGAAACGATATTTTCGGATGCGATCAGCTCGATTTCGGACCGCTGCCGGCCCATCTCGCGTGCAATCGCATCGGCGACCACCGCATCCTGGAGCTTGAGGTTCCTCTGGAAAAAGCCGGTCATTCTGCTCGTCTCCTGGCGGCAAAAGGCGGACACGGTTTTCGGCGTCGCCATGCCTGGTGTTGGAACTGAAACGGGGAGCTAGTTCACTGCGTCAGGCGGGGTG
>NZ_RZRA01001001.1:0-1942 GCF_003998945.1 Mesorhizobium sp. M7A.F.Ca.CA.003.01.2.1
AACCAGCCCTGTTCTGGCCGATGCCGTGCGCGTCGAGGCGCCGCAGGTACCGGGCTTCGCCGATGTCGTCGAGCGGGTTTCTCCCGCTGTTGTCAGCGTCAAGGTCAAGGCCAAGATCAGCCCGGCCGCCGATGACGGCTCGGACCCGTCCGACGATCAGGATGGCATGAACAACCTGCCCAACAATCCGCAACTGCGCCGCTTCTTCAAGGAATTCCGTGGATTTGGTGATCAGGACGGCCAGGGTGGCGGCAACAGGCGCTTCAGCCATCGCGACCGCAACAACGACCAGCCGCGGCCGGTTGCACAAGGTTCCGGCTTCTTCATCTCGGATGACGGCTATCTCGTCACCAACAACCACGTCGTTTCGGAAGGCTCGGCCTTCACCGTGGTGATGAATGACGGCAAGGAACTCGACGCCAAGCTGATCGGCACCGACCCGCGCACCGATCTCGCCGTGCTCAAGGTCGATGGCGTCGGCAAGTTTACCTATGTCGACTTCGCCGATGACTCCAAGGTTCGCGTCGGCGACTGGGTGGTGGCCGTCGGCAATCCGTTCGGCCTTGGTGGCACCGTCACCGCCGGCATCGTCTCCGCCCGCGGCCGCGACATCGGCGCTGGCCCTTATGACGACTTCATCCAGATCGACGCATCGGTCAACCGCGGCAATTCTGGCGGCCCGACCTTCAACCTCAACGGCCAGGTCGTCGGCATCAACACCGCGATCTTCTCGCCGTCCGGCGGCAGCGTCGGCATCGCCTTCGACATTCCCGCTTCGACCGCCAAGCAGGTCGTTCAGGACCTGATGAAGAGCGGTTCCGTTCAGCGCGGCTGGCTCGGTGTCGAAATCCAGCCGGTCACCTCCGACATCGCTGAGTCGCTTGGTCTGAAGTCCAACAACGGCGCACTGGTTTCCAGTGCCCAGGACGATGGTCCCGGCAAGAAGGCGGGCATCACGGCCGGTGACGTGATCACCCAGGTCAACGGCAAGGACGTCGCTTCGCCGAAGGAACTGGCACGGCTGATCGGCGCCTACTCGCCTGGCAAATCGGTTGACGTCACCGTGTGGCGCGACGGCAAGAGCCAGACGGTCAAGGTCGATCTCGGCAAACTGCCCTCGAGCGACAAGCAGGCCTCTGTCGACCAGTCGCAGCCTGCCGCTCCGGCAAAGCCCGACACGCTGGCCGATCTCGGCCTGACCGTCACCAAGTCCGAAAACGGCAAGGGGCTGGTGGTGACCGACGTCGATCCCGACAGCGATGCTGCCGATCGCGGCATCCAGCCGGGCGACGTCATCACATCGGTCAATTCGACCGAAGTGAACGGCACCGACGACGTCACCAAGGCGATGACCGAAGCGGTCAAATCCGGCCGCAAGGCAGTGCTGATGCAGATCACCCGCGACGACACCAATCGTTTCGTCGCGCTGCCCGTCGCCAAGGGCTGAGGTCGGCTCCGGAGCGTTCTCTCGGCCTTCCGAGACGGGTGAGGGCGTTCCGGCGGCAAGTTGGACTTTTCCAGTGCGCCGGTTCAACACCCCCGAGCCGCCGTACGGGAAAGCATGGAGGAGCGCGCGTTAGTCAGTCATCGCGCCTTCCCCCGGCGGCAGCGGGCTTCCCATCGCCCGCTGCCGCACAATTTCAAAAGCGCTTCAACGATCCGATGCCAACGACATCGGCAGCGAGCAGCTTTATCGCGCACTGCTTCGAGCGATCTCGGTCGCGATGCGCTTTGGCAAAGGCCACAATGCAGATGTCTGCCACTCAACCTTCCGGCGAAATCGCGTATAACAGCCCTATGAAGATTCTCGTCATAGAAGACGATCGCGAGGCTGCGGATTACTTGCAGAAAGCCTTTGCCGAGGCCGGTCACACCGCGCATGTCGCCGGTGACGGCGAAACCGGCTTTGCGCTCGCCGACGCCGGCGACTACGACGTGATGG
>NZ_RZRA01001002.1:0-1932 GCF_003998945.1 Mesorhizobium sp. M7A.F.Ca.CA.003.01.2.1
CCCCTGCACAGAGTGCCAGATAGATTAGCACCAGAGCTATGAGCCTATTTTTTGCCACACCATGTCCTTCTCATTTCCTCATAGTCGTCTGTTATTCTCTTCTCCTTAAGAAGCTCGTCCCATGCGGTAGCCACCGGAGCCTTGTCGAGCAAATCGCAAAAATCCTTGCCGAAAGCAGCGCCTATCTTCTGGTTGATTCCGCCAGCGTGAAGTTGCCTGAAGACCGATAGATAGAAATTCAGCATTTGCCAGAGGTCGGTTTTGGCTTCCTCCTTCTTCCCTGCGGGCAATGTGCCCATAATCAGGGGCCGAACATTTCCTCGCGAGATGATTTCACTAATAATCTCCCGGGCATCATGCTGGATGGTGTACGTGTTTGAGGCTTGCAGCGAATGGTTTGCTGAGGACAACTGGTAGATCGTCAGCCAAAATCCGATGACGGCCACTGCGACACCTAGGATCGCCGATCCTGCTTGAATAGCGTCACTGTTGGTCTTGAGCCATTTGCACATTTCCCGCCTCCCAACGGATACCCTACCTCAAGGAGCGTTGAGATGGATAGTCAGGTCCGAGGTAATACATCGCAATACCATTCGGACCCGGGTGCGGACCGAACAAGCAACCACATTCATGAATACACAAGCCCTGAGTGGCTTGGGCTCCCCGCAATGGCGAGCTGACCCCTCCGGTTGCTAGCGTAGATGCCGGGGGCTGTCGGCGAGGAGACGCAAGGCCCCTGGGCGATTGGTTGTGGAGACGCGCGCGGCGCGGCGGGCTTGGGCTCTGAAAATCCCAACCCCGACACACCTCTTGGGGCGATGCATCGGGGGTAGGAAAGGTGCTGCTATGGTTACTCGCTGTAAGCCGAACCGTCTCTGCGGGCCGCTGCTATGGCTTGGGCATGCCCGTGGAAGACGTGCCATTCACCTTTGGCCGCAGCCCTGCGCAGTGCCGGGTAGTCGGCCTCATCGACATGCTCGAAGTACGTCGCCAGTGTCAGCCCATGCTGCCGCAGCACGTTCCTATCGAGGTGCTGAGTAAATGCAGTTTCGACAACAGCCGCTTCCACCTCGTCAATGCCGTAGCCTTCGCCGGTAAGGATTTCTCCGGTCTCGACATAGGCGTCCACGATGAATTGCTGCTGGGCCTCGCTATGGGTGTCCCTGAAGCGATCAAGGCTCTGATCGGCCATGCGCACAAACTCGGCATGTTGCTTCTCTTCCTTCTCGTCGTCGGTCAATTCCTCAGTGTCGTTGGTCTCGTCGGTCTTCCCATCCACGGTAGGCAACGGAGCGGCATCAACCGCCCCGTCACTCTCGGCCTCCGTGGCTACCTGAAAGAATAGCCGTATGGGACCAGAGCCGCGTTCACTGCGGCGACGTAATCGCCCTGGCTGATCTCCCCGCGAGCCGCCATGTCCTTGGCTTGCTGGGGTCCTAACTGGATGCCGCCAACGGTCACCGCAAGCTGATCCACAAGGGCCTGCGGTGCGGAGCCGTTCATGGGCTTTGCTGCCGCAATCTGCGCCTTCTGGCCATCGGTCATGGCCTGCCCGGTATTGACGATCCCCATTCGCTTTGCCTGAAGCTGTTGATTGGCCCGCAAGCCGGCTTCCGTCTGCTGGGCGATACGCTCTTGGAGAGCCGCCTCCTGCCGGTCCTTCTCGGATTGCGCATGATCACGCCGCATCTGAGCCACCCGGTTTTCAAGGGTCTGTCGGTCTCGCGCTTCCTGAGCGCGGATGTCAGTTGAGCCGGTGGTGATGAGGCCGCTGGCCTTGTTGAAATCGTTCATGTCGTTCATTCCTTCAAATCTGGTCGTGGTTGATCGACCCGGCGCGTCAGTGCTCCGGGTGCGGGTTGGGCTTGATGATGCTGGGTGGATCAGCGCCGTGGCGTGAAGCCGTAGGTCATCGTCTGCGCGCCTTCAGGA
>NZ_RZRA01001003.1:0-1932 GCF_003998945.1 Mesorhizobium sp. M7A.F.Ca.CA.003.01.2.1
TGCCTGACCGCCGCCGGGTCGCTGAGCGCAGTCCGGATCGCCTTGAGCGGGGACCGCGCCTTGATGTGCTGTACCAGTGACAGAAACGATGCCGCCTTGCGCAGGCTGCGGCCACGCCGCGCGAACGCGGCTTGCGCGGCCTCATCCATCCGATGGGTTTGAGCGAACACGGCATCCGCCCTGCGCATGGCTTCGACGTGGTGAAGCTCGAGCACGCGCGAAATGGAGACGCTGCGAATATGGTAGGCATAGCCGATATCGGGCTCGACGACGCATTTTCCGCCGTTGGCCAGGGCGGCGGCAAAGAGGATGTAGTCTTCGCCGATCCTCAGCTTCTCGTCATAGCGAAGCCGGTTTTCGTTCAGGAACTCGCGCTGGAAGATCGGCTTGAGGTAGCCGAGGTTGAACTTGGATTCGAAGACGATGTTGCCGGCGATGTAGGTGGCCAGCGAAATCTCGCGCAAGCCTTCCAGATATTGCCGCGGAAACATCGCGTCCTCGATAACGCCGTCCTCGCGAACGACCTGCAGATTGTCGACGGCGATCTGGGCATCCGCGCTTTCGGCACGCGCGATCATCTTGGCGAGCCGGCCGGGAAAGACCGCGTCGTCGGAATCGAGAACCGCGATCCATCTGCCGCGGGCGGCATCGAGGCCGGCATTCCTGGCGCCGCCCGGGCCGCGATTGCTTGGCAGGGCGATGACACGGACGATATCCCCGGGATAGGCCCGCGCAACATCGAGCGTCGCATCGCGCGACTTGTCGTCGACGACGATGATTTCGACGCTGACACCCTTCTGGGCGATGGCGCTGGCGATCGCCCGATCAAGGGTCGTCTCGGCATTGTAGGCGGCAATAACGAAGGAAACATCGGGGATAGAGCTGACGTCAGGCTGCACGCTTGCCTCCCTCCTGTGGCGAAGGCTGGCCATAGAGGCGGATTTCGCGGATGCCGACGAGGCCGCTGACGACACCAACATGCATAATGCCGCGCAGCACGCTGCGGTTCCTGCGTACCGGACTGACGACGACCGGAAGTGCCGAGGCGAAGCAATAGATGGCCTTTGCCGAGGCCAGGCCGACCTGCTTGGCCAGACCGATTCCGCTGGCGCTGCTGCCCAGGAGATGGCCATGCGTCTGGCCGACGCGGAAGCGGCGGCGGCCGAGCCAATCGAATGCCGCCCTGGAGCGCGGCACCACCTCGTCGACCCATGCCTCGGGCGAGAAGGCGATGCGGCCGCCTGCCTTGTGCATCTGGTCGAAGAATTCGGTGTCCTCGCCGCCGGTCTGGCCACGCGCCAGGCTGAAGCGGCGGCCGCGCAGGCTGTCCGAGCCCATCCGCAGCAGAACGTTGCAGGTGTAGCCGGTCTGGATCTCGCCGCGCACCCAGACGGGCAAGGTCGAATGGAAATCGCCGCGCCGCATCCAGTCCGGCGCGTCCGGGCGATAGCGCGCCCTGACCGGGCCGAGCACGGCGGCGGCACCGCTTTGCTGCGCCATCGCGGCCAGTTCGGCAAGCCATGGCGTCGTGGCCGTCTCGTCGTCGTCGATGAAGGCGACGAAATCCGCGGTGCTCGCATCGAGGCAGGCGTTGCGGGCGATCGAGATGTTGCGCGCCGGGGCGTGCTGATAGTGGATCGGCACCGTCAATTCCCGCGACAGCGCCGCCACCAGGTCACGGGCCGATGGGGTGTCGTCATTGTCGGCGACGACGATGCGGACATCGAATCCCACCGGCATCTCCATGGCGTCGAGCGAGCGCAGCGTGTCGGCCAGTTCCGGCCGGCGGAACGTGCAGACGCCGATGTCGATGCTGCGGTTCTTTGCCGACACCGCCATCAGGCCACTCCTCGTCGCGAGCCGAGGCCGAGAAGCTGCAGCCAGAAGCCGACCGACCAGCCAAGATGCATGACCATGGCCGAGACACCGGCC
>NZ_RZRA01001004.1:0-1929 GCF_003998945.1 Mesorhizobium sp. M7A.F.Ca.CA.003.01.2.1
TGCGTGTACTGTTGAGCAGCCATGCTCCGAGCCTCGGCCCGCCGCAGCCGGAAAAGCGCGGCGCGCCGACACTGCGCGCCGTCGGCAACCGCCAGCGCGGCCTGTCGGTGCTGATCGCCGAGGACAATGACATCAATGCCATGCTGGCCCGCGCCACGCTGCTGAAGGCCGGGCATCGCGTCAGGGTGGTCGGCAACGGCAAGGCGGCCGTCGAGGCTGTCACCGGCGCCGCGCACAAGGACCGCTTCGACGTGGTCTTGATGGATCTGCACATGCCGGTCATGGACGGGCTGGACGCGATTGCCGCCATCCGCCGCCATGAGGAAGAAAGTGCCGTGCGGCCGGTGCCGATCATGGTGCTGTCGGCCGACAGCCAGGAAAAGACCCGCCATGCGGTGTTGGCCCATGGCGCCAGCGGCTTTGTCACCAAGCCGCTCGACCCCGAGGCGCTGGTCAATGCCGTCGAGGGCCAGGTCGTCGCGGCCTGAGCTTTCCACCGCCCGTTCCGCACCGGGCGATCACTTAAACGTAGCCGGTTGATCGTATTCGCCAGCCGACGAAGTATTGCCCACGACGTCGTATCACGGTACTGTCACAATCCTGTTGCACCTACACCGTATCCCCGTGCCAAGAGGGATGGCTCGAAGGAGAATCACTCGTGCATACAGTTATGCCGGAATGTGACACTCGGCCGAACGCCAGCAGCGCCTTGCTTGCCGGACGTAACGTCGATTCCGTCATAAAGGGCGCGGCACTGGGCCGTATAGGCAATCTTGAAGTGCGGCTCGCTCGCAACGAGGCCGAGATCGCGGCCGCGCAGGAAGTGCGCTACCGGGTGTTCTACGACGAACTTGGCGCCAGGAAGGACCTGTTCCAGGCCCATGACCGCCGTGACGCCGACCGGTTCGATCCACTCTGCGACCATCTGCTGGTTTTGGACACCACGCTTTCCGGTCCCGAACATCGCCGTATCGTCGGTACATATAGGCTGCTGCGGCAAGAAATCGCGGCCACGGCCGGCGGTTTCTATTCCGAAGGTGAATTCGAGCTGACCAAGCTCATTGCCCGTCACCCCGGCCAGCGTTTCCTGGAACTCGGCCGCTCCTGCGTCTTGCCGGAATACCGCTCGAAACGCACCATCGAGGCGTTGTGGCAAGGCATCTGGGCCTACATCAACCATTACGAAATCGGTGTGATGACCGGTTGCGCTTCTTTTCACGGCACCGTGCCGGCGGCGCATGCCGAGGCGCTCACCTACCTCGCCCACCACTGCCGCACAAATTCGGCCTGGGACGTGCGCGCGGTCTCCGGGCGCTACTGCTCGATGGACCTGATGCCGATCGAGGCGGTCAATGCCAAGGCGGCGATCGCCGCGATGCCGCCTCTGGTCAAGGGCTATCTGCGCGTCGGCGCCCGCATCGGCGACGGCTGCGTCATCGATCGCGAATTCTCGACGGTCGATGTGTTCGTCGTGATGCCGGTCAAGGAGATCGGCGCACGCTACGTCAACTATTATGGCGGGGAAGCCCAGCGCTTCGCTGCGTGAGGCTAGCGAATAGAAAGTAGCGGGAGCTATCTCGTTCAACCCCTATTCGCTATTCGCTTCCTTTTCACAAAATATCTTCCGGCCGCCTGCCGGGCCGGCTCTTGTAGGACGGAAACGACCAGCCGAATTTGAGCGCGCCGCCACGCACAAGGAACGCCGCAGCAAAACCGGCAAGGTCCGAGGCGAGCGGCGGCAGTCCGGCAAGATCGCCAAGCGTGTAAAGGCCGGCACCTGCAAGGGCCGCCGTGACATAGATTTCGGGCCTGAGCAGCACCGATGGCTCGCCGGCAAGAAGATCGCGCAGAATGCCGCCGAAAGTGGCGGTGAGCACGCCGGCGATGACGGAGACGACCGGCGAACCGGTAATCGCAAGCCCCTTTGCC
>NZ_RZRA01001005.1:0-1929 GCF_003998945.1 Mesorhizobium sp. M7A.F.Ca.CA.003.01.2.1
GGCAAAGGCTGCCACGAAGGCCGGCAAGCCAAAGAAGGCGGCCAAGTAAGTTACTGCTTTACGGCGTCAAGCCGCGGCGGCGACCTTTCGCCCCAGCCCGCCATGCAGGTCGAGGCAGCGGGCGAACCACTGCGCCACCACGTCGCCGTCGTCGAGCAATTGGTAGGGCGAGGCTATGCGCGCCCATTGCAAGGCGCCGAAGACGATATAGTCGCCAAACAGCGGCGCCGCGCCGCCGATGAACGGCTGATAGAAGAGCATCGAGCGCAATGGCTCCAGCGAGGCTCTGAAAGTGCCGAGCCCGGCCTCCCTGGCGGCCGTCACCTCCTCCAGCCTCTTGCCAAGACGCTGCTCCCGGCTTTGGCGGAAATAGACGGCGTTTTCCGCGTCCTGCATGGCATGAAGGTCCATGATGGCCGCGGTGGTCACGTAGGGATGAATGGTCACTTGCGACCAGCGTTCGATGAAGCGCGCCATCGCCTCGCCGCCTTCACCGCCAAACAGCGTCGGCCGGTCCGGATAGGCTTCATCGAGATAGAGCGCGATGGCGAAAGAATCCGCGAGGACTGTCTCGCCGTCGCGGATCACCGGAACGGTTTTCGAAACGCCGCCCTCGACAGCGGGCACCTCGAGAAAGCGCGTCGGTACGGTTGATATGTCGAGCCCCTTGTGGGCAAGCGCCATCGCCACCTTCCAGCAATGCGGGCTGAACGGACGTGTGCTGTCGCGTCCGACGAGATCATAAAGCAGAATGGTCATTGGCGGCGGCTCCCGTGCGGGTTAGGTAGGCCCCGCATCGACGCGAGCCGAGGGAAGCCATGAGACAGCATTTCATGATGTTTGCGGCCTATAATCAATGGGCCAACGGTCGCATCTATGATGCCGCCGCCGAACTCGATGATGAGGAATTCAACCGCGATGTCGGCGCCTTCTTCGGCTCGATGATGGGCACGCTCAACCACCTTTTGACTGCCGACCGCATCTGGATGAAGCGCTTCACCGGGGAGGGCGACGCGCCGACGACACTGGACGCTATCCTGCATCGGGGGTTGACCGGCCTGCGGGCGGCGCGTGAAGCCGAGGACAGGCGGATCATCGATTGGGTCGGCGGCCTCAATGACAAGGCGTTGACGGGCCGGTTCACCTACATGACCGTCTCGGACATGCGCATTCGCAAAGGCTGGCGCCGGCGCTGGACCATGTCTTCAACCACCAGACCCACCATCGCGGCCAGGCGCATACGATCTTGACCATCCTGGGACGGCCAAGCCTGGGGTTGGACCTGATGCTTTTCCAGCGGACCGAGGAGGGCAGGGCTTTCGCCTGATCCGGTGGCGTTTGCGTAGTCAGTCCGAAGGTTGTGCCGGCCGTCGCTGCATTTTGTGCTGCAGCATCGTCTTTGCATCAGTAGGCACCGGATGGATTCAGGCAGCCGTCGAAGCCTCGCCCCTGATTTCGTTGTCCAACTGGGACTGGGTCAGGGCCGCTTCCGCCATGACCCACTGCTTGAACAACTGGACCTTGCGTGCGGCAAGGCCTTTCAGCGGAGAGACAAAATACCAGCCAGCCGTGTTCGGATGATGGACGGCGAAGGGAGCCACCAGCCTTTCGGCGCGGATGTCGCTGGCCATATAGGCACGGTTGGCCACCGCAAAGCCCATCCCGGAATTGGCTGCCTCGTAGGACATCATGCACGAGTCGAAATAGATGCTCTTGGTCTCGCTGAGCACGAAGCTGGCGCCGGCGAAACCAAGCCAGGACTGCCAATTCTGGGTGCAGGTGTCGGAATGCAGCAGGGTGAAGTGCTTGAGGTCGTCCGGTGTCACCTTCGACAGCCGCTTGTCGCCGAGGACTTCGTGGAACAGCTTGCGGCTGCACACCGGTGTCAGGTCTTCGCGAAACAGCAGATCGGACTGCAGCCCGTGAAAG
>NZ_RZRA01001006.1:0-1928 GCF_003998945.1 Mesorhizobium sp. M7A.F.Ca.CA.003.01.2.1
CCTTATGGCCGATATCGCCATTCTCGAAACACGCGAGCGGGTTCTTGCAGGCATCCTGCTGACCGGTGCGGCCTATCTGCTGTTTTCGACACAGGATGCTTCGATCAAGCTGCTGGTCGTCGGCATGAGCGTCTGGCAGATCATGTTCTTCCGCAGCATCACCATTCTGGGCGCGTGCGCGGCGATCGGCGGACGACAGCTGTTTGCCGACACGATGCGCTCGCCGATCGTGCGGCCGATGCTGGTGCGCAGTGCCTTCACGCTTGCTGCGTGGCTCTGCTACTACAACGCCGCGCGCAGCCTGCAGCTCGCCGAACTGACCACCGTTTATTACGCGGCCCCGATCATCGTCACCGTGCTTTCGGTGTTCCTGCTCGGCGAAAAAGTGCCGATGCTGCGCTGGCTGGCGGTGCTGATCGGCTTTGCCGGCGTGTTCATCGCTTGCGATCCGACCCATCTCGGCCTGTCCGTGCCGGTGCTGCTGGTGCTGGCGGCCGCCTTCTTGTGGGGCATCGCCATCGTGCTCTTGCGCAGGACCGCCCTTGCCGAGCGCTCGATGATCCAGCTCCTGCTCAACAATTTCTATTTCCTGCTGTTTTCGGCGGTGCCGGCGTTGCTTTGGTGGCGGACACCCGACTGGACCCAGCTGCTGCTGCTTGCCAGCGTCGGCGCACTCGGCGGCCTGGCGCAGTATCTTCTCTTCGAAGGCATGAAGCGCACGCCGGCCTCGGTTCTCGCGCCGCTGGAATACACCTCGCTATTGTGGGCATTCGCACTCGGCTTTGCGATCTGGGGCGACGTGCCGCGCCGCGAAGTTTTCCTGGGCGCTGCGCTGATCGTCGCCGCCGGCCTGCTGATCGTCGGCACCGAGCATTTCCGCAAACGGCTATGATGTGCATGGCCATGATTGCTGACGCTACGATGTCAGGACCAAGCGGCGTAGGCTGGCGGCATGACTGAGATTGCAGCCGCCACCGACACCGCCGCGGAGCGGACACTCGGCATCATCCTGGTGTCGTCCTCAGCCGCCGTCTTCGCCCTGACGGGCGTGCTGACGAAATCAATCCACGCCGACCCGTTGACCATCATCTGCTGGCGCGGCTTTGTCGGCGCGATCCTGATCAGCTTCTATGTGCTGTGGCGGCGTCACCGTTCCGGTGGGCGTGAGACCCTGCGGCTTGGCTGGCGCGGCTGGCTGCTGGCGGTGGAAGGCGCGCTGGCCAGCATCGCTTTCATCTCGGCGTTCAAGTTCACCTTCGTCGCCAATGTCGCTGTCATCTATGCCACAGCACCTTTCGTCACGGCGCTGCTGGCCTGGGTTCTGACGCGCGAACCCTTCCGGTTGCAGACGATGGTCGCCGCCGCAGTGTCGCTGTGCGGCGTGGCGATCATGGTCTGGTCCGGCTTCGGCACCGGCAATCTGTTCGGCGACGGACTGGCACTGCTGATGACCATCGGCAGCGGCCTTTACATGATCATGGTTCGCGCCTTCCGCGACACGCCCGTGGTGTGGGCCGGTGCGGTGTCGGCATTCCTGTTGTTCGTGCTCGGTTGGTTCGTCACCGATCCGCTGGCGGTTTCGCCGAGAGATGCCGTTCTGCTCACCACTTTCGGCGCGTCCTTCGCGCTGTCCTCGATCCTGTGGACGGAGGGCGCACGACTCATCCCGCCGGCCGAATCCGGGCTTCTCGGTTCGGCCGAAGTGCCGTTCGCGATCCTGTTTGCCTTCCTGTTCCTGGGCGAGATTGCACCAGCCGCCAGCATGATCGGCGGCGCCGTCGTGCTCACCGCAGTGTTCGCCCATGCGGGGCGGGATTGGCTGATGGCGCGCTCGCAACGCATGGCGTCAAATATTTCTTAAAAAAGCGACACAGTCATGGAACCATCATCCGGGTCAGGCATTATTGCTGCGACGGGCCATCCCCAAG
>NZ_RZRA01001007.1:0-1927 GCF_003998945.1 Mesorhizobium sp. M7A.F.Ca.CA.003.01.2.1
GCTTTACTTGTTCGGTCGCGACGAAGCCGTGCGGCTTCTGCGCGCCGGCTGAGCCAGGGCGGCAACCGAAGGGTTGGCGAGCATCCCTTCGATCGGCTCGCCATTCACGACAACCATTTGCTTTACTTCGGGCGCCACCAGACCGGCGGAGACGATCAGCTTGGCGCCATCCTCGATCGTCATGTCGAGCGGCACGATGTCCGACTTCGGCACATACATCAGGAAGCCCGTGGTCGGGTTTGGCGTGCACGGCATGAATACGGCGATCAGCGGATCGCCTTCCTGGTCGAGCTTCTGGTTGATCTCGGTTTCCTTTTCACTGGCGACGAACACCAGCGACCACACGCCCTTGCGCGGATATTCGACCAGCCCGACCTGGCGGAACATGTCACCCTTGTTCGACAGCACGGTCTCGAAAATCTGTTTCAGCGAGCCGTAGATGCCGCGCACCAGCGGCATGCGGCCAAGCAGGCGCTCGCCGAAATTGACGATGGCGCGGCCGACGATGTTTGCCGTCAGGAAACCGATCAGCGTGATCAGGATAAGCGCCACGATCAGTCCGAACCCCGGCACCGGAAACGACAGGTAGGTGTCAGGGCTGTAGCGGGCCGGAATATAAGGCTTCACCCAGGAATCGACCCAGCCGATGAACGACCAGGCAATGTAGGCGGTGATCGCCAAGGGCGCGCAGACGATGAAGCCCGTGAGGAAATAGTTCCTCAGCCGGGTCATGCCGGAGGTCTTGGGAGCGTCGGACATGGTTCACCGGAGCGCGGGTTGCAGCGCAACATTAGTGAACCGGACGAAGCTTTGGAACTGCGAAGTTTTTAAAGAGCCGATTATGCCGCTACTTCCAACGGCTCAATCTTCTCGAGCTCCGGCGCCAGCTTTCTGGCTTCGGTTTCAAGCTCATAGGCCTGTTGAAAATTCATCCAGAATTCGGGCGTGGTGTTGAAAAATCTGGCGAGGCGAAGAGCGGTATCGGGAGTCAGGCCGATCTCTTCCTTGGCAATGCGTTCGATACGGGTGCGCGGAAGGTTGAGCTTTTTCGCCAGCGCGCCTGCACTCATGCCGAGCGGGACGAGATATTCTTCACGCAGGAATTCTCCAGGATGAACTGGACGTGCGAACTTCGATGCCATTCGGCCCAACCTCCGGTCTGGAAGGCAAAACCTATTCCACCGTCACCGATTTCGCCAGATTGCGTGGCTGGTCGACGTCGGTGCCCATGAACACGGCGGTGAAATAGGCCAGCATCTGGATCGGCAGCGCATAGATGATCGGCGAGATGATTTCGGGCACATCCGGCAGCACGATTGTTTCCATCGTCTTCACGCTCACCTGCGCCGCGCCCTTGCTGTCGGTGATCAGGATGATCTTGCCGCCGCGCGCCGCCACTTCCTGCATGTTGGAAACGGTTTTCTCGAAGATCCGGTCATGCGGCGCGATGACGATGACAGGCATGTTCTCGTCGATCAGCGCGATCGGCCCATGCTTCAGTTCGCCGGCTGCATAGCCTTCGGCGTGGATGTAGGAGATTTCCTTGAGTTTCAACGCGCCTTCCATGGCCAGCGGGAAATTGGTGTCGCGGCCGAGATAGAGCACGTCCTTGTAGCGCGAGAGTTCGCGCGCGATCCGCTCGATCTGCTCTTCAAGCTTGAGCACCTGGTTGGCGTAGCGCGGCGCTTCCGAAAGCGCGCGCACCAGGGTTTTCTCCTGTTCCTTCGAAATCATACCGCGCGCCACGCCGGCGCGCACCGCAAGCGCGGCCAGCACGGAAAGCTGGCAGGTGAAGGCCTTGGTCGAGGCGACGCCGATCTCGGGTCCGGCAAGCGTCGGCAGCACGACGTCGGATTCGCGCGCCATGGTCGATTCGCGCACATTGACGATCGCGCCGATCTTCATGCCGGCTTTGCGGCAATAACGC
>NZ_RZRA01001008.1:0-1927 GCF_003998945.1 Mesorhizobium sp. M7A.F.Ca.CA.003.01.2.1
GGCTGACACCGATCTCAATGCTCTTGGCCGCGAACAGGCGACCGGCAACGGGCTTCGGCTAGCTGCGTTGGTTCCAGATCCCTGGGAATTCGACTTCGTCGCCAGTCCGATGAAACGGACGCGCGAAACGATGCAGCGTATTCGCGCCGCGATGAAGCTGGATCCGGATGCCTATCGAACCGATCCGCGCCTCGTCGAGGTCAATTTCGGCGATTGGCAGGGATTTACCTTTCCCGAGCTGGAGACGCGGTATCCCGGAGCAAGCGGGACGCGTGCTCTGGACAAGTGGAACTTCCAGCCGCCCGGCGAAGGCGCCGAGAGCTATCAGATGCTGCTCGAACGGGTGAGGCCATGCTTCGACGCGATTGAACGCCAGACGATATGCGTGACCCATGGCGGCGTCATGCGCACCTTGTTTCGTTTCGTTCTGGGATTGGCCGAGGACGAGGCAGCGAACCTGGAAATACCGCAGGATCGCCTGCTCAAGCTCGAAGGCAAGAGTCTGGAGTGGCTTTGATGCATGTCGCCCAAAATTGGCCCCGGTTTTGGGAGAACGACATGCATAAAACAAAGACCTAAAGCGGGTCGCCTGAATCCGTTCAGACGCGACACGCTCTAGGCCATTTCGCAGGCGGCTCGGCGAAAGCTGAACCGCAAACGCTGCATTCAATTGAGGTTGGAAGCTCTAGTTGGCTGAGCTGTCCGGCAGTTCCATGTCGGTGATGACGTTTTCGCCATTGGTCACATCGTAGGCAATGACGATGTCCATGCCCGGCTTCAGCGCGTCGAGATCGGTCTCTGCGTTCAGCTTGTAGGACTTGCCGTCATCCAGCGTCAGCGTCGCCGTGTCCTTGTCGATCTTCTTGATCAGGCCTTCGGTCTGGCCGGCGAAAGCGGCGGTGGAAAGCAGCAGCGTGGCGGCAACGGCGCTAATCAGGGTACGCATAATCGTTCCTCTTTATCATTGCACCGGCATGGCGGCGGGCTGTTCAACAGCGGATGGAGCAGAGCAGAAACCAACCGAATGTGTCAAAACTAAATCCGCCAGATCACAGTTTGACCCCTGTGAAAAACGCCAATAGAACGCAATCTTCAGCCGGCTCCGATGCCGGGCAGGGTATTTCATGTCTCACAACACGTTCGGCCACCTTTTCCGCGTCACCACCTGGGGCGAAAGCCATGGCCCGTCGCTCGGCTGCGTGGTCGACGGCTGTCCGCCCGGCATCCGCTTTACGCGCGACGAGATCCAGGCCGAACTCGACAAGCGCCGGCCGGGACAGTCACGTTTCGTGACGCAGCGTCGCGAACCAGATGAAGTGAAGGTGCTGTCAGGTTTCATCCTCGACGAGGACGGCGAGACGATGATCACCACCGGCACGCCGGTGTCGATGCTGATCGAGAATGTCGACCAGCGTTCAAAGGATTATGGCGAGATCGCCCGCCAGTACCGGCCCGGCCATGCCGACTACACCTATGACGTCAAATACGGGGTGCGCGATTATCGTGGCGGCGGCCGCTCCTCGGCCCGCGAGACGGCAGCCAGAGTGGCGGCCGGTGCCTTGGCGCGCAAGGTGGTGCCCGGCGTGGTGGTGCGCGGTGCGCTGGTGTCGATGGGCGAGAAATCCATCGATCGCGCCAACTGGAACTGGAATTTCATCGGCGATGCGGAAAATCCGTTCTTCACCCCCGATCCGGCTTCCGTTCCTGTCTTCACGCAGTATCTCGACGGCATCCGCAAGGCGGGCTCCTCGGTCGGTGCGGTGATCGAGATCGTCGCCGACGGCGTTCCACCGGGCCTCGGCGCGCCGATCTATGCCAAGCTCGACCAGGACATCGCCTCCGGCCTGATGTCGATCAACGCGGTCAAGGGCGTCGAGATCGGCAACGGCTTCGAGGCCGCCCGCATCACCGGCGAGCAGAATGCCGA
>NZ_RZRA01001009.1:0-1923 GCF_003998945.1 Mesorhizobium sp. M7A.F.Ca.CA.003.01.2.1
GCACTTCATCGGTCGTGAGAATTCGAGCCGACGATAGGCAGCCAATGTTCTTCTACCTTTCCAAGATCTTCTGGTTCTTCATCCAGCCGCTCAACCTGGCGATCTTCCTGCTGCTAGCGGGACTGCTCGCGGTCACGATCGGGCGCCGACGGTTAGCGGCCGCCGGCAGCGTGCTGGCATTTTTGATCCTTGCACTGTCGGCATGGACGTCGCTCGGCGCCATGATGCTCAATCCGTTGGAAGAGCGCTTTCAACGCCCGCCGCTGCCGGAAAAGGTCGACGGCATCGTCGTGCTCGGCGGCGGCTTCGAGGGCGCCATCAATCTGGCGCGCGGCGGCTATGAGCTGAACAGCAGCGGCGATCGGATGGTCGAGACCGCGATTCTCGCCCGGCGCTTTCCCACCGCCAAGGTGGTCGTCTCCGGCGGCACCGGCGCGTTGTTTCTCGATGGCGAGGGCGATGCCGCAACCGCGCCGCGCCTGCTCACCGCGCTTGGCGTGGCCGCCGACTGGATGATCCTGGAGAACAAGTCCCGCAACACCTATGAGAACGCGGTCTTCACCAAGGAGTTGGTAACGCCGAAGCCCGGCGAGACCTGGCTGCTGGTGACCTCGGCCTTCCATATGCCGCGCGCCAAGGCGCTGTTCGACAAGGCCGGCTTTGCAACCGTTCCATGGCCGGTCGACTATCGCACCTCGGGACGGGAAGGCGTCGGCCTGTTCCGCGACAATCCAGCCGATTCGCTGCGGGCCACCACCATGGCCATCCGGGAATGGATCGGGCTTTTTGCCTACTGGCTGTCAGGCCGGATCGATCAGCCTTTTCCGGGCGGCTGACCGATCACCGCCTGCCTGGCCGCCGAGAAGAACTGGCGCCGCACCAGCACCGCCAGCAGCAACAGCGTCGACAACACGAACACCATGGGGTCGACGAACCAGCCGAGATAACCGATCGAGAAGAACACGCCGCGCAGGCCGGAGTTGAAGTGCTTTCCGGCCAGCATGTTCATTTGCGCCGCACGCCACACCGCCGTTTCGGTGACCGGATTGCGCGAGGCTTCGCCATGCGGGATCGGTACGGCGCCGATCAGGATCGTGCAATAATTGAACAGCCGGTACGCCCAGCCGAATTTGAAGAACGAAAACGCCAGGATCAGCACCAGCCCAAACACCTTTATCTGGAAGGCCGCGCGCGACGGCGCGCCACCCAGAGGCAGGTCGCTGAGCACTTCAAGAACCCGGTCGGACGCGCCGAGCAGGGCAAAGCAGCCGCCGATCGCGATCAGCGAGCTGGAGGCGAAGAAGGCGGTGCCTTGCTGCAGCCCGCTCATGATGGCGGTGTCGACGATGCGGATCTCGCGCTCGGCCATGGTCCGCATCCAGGCTTGCCGCTGTGCATTCATCGCCGTCGTCAGCGACATCCGGCTGACAAGCTTGCCGTCGGAGGCAAACGTGTGCAGCAGCCACGCGACGAGGAAGAAGGCCAGCGCCGCGAGATCGGCTGTCGAAAGATCGAGGGAATCGCCCATGGCCTGAATTTATCACATTCAGGGCGATCGCTTCGATGTCCGCATTCAGCGATCGTGCCAATGTCGCTGCCGGAGCAAACAAGGTCGGCGGGTGCAGCGCCGCGATTTCCAAAAGAGCGGAAACATCGTGGGAATTCCTATATGTAGTCCTCGACCTGACTCCAGGAGACAACGCCGCGTGTTCCTTTCGGTTTTCGACCTGTTCAAGATCGGCATAGGACCCTCGAGTTCGCACACGATGGGACCGATGACCGCCGCGGCGCGGTTTCTCGACGAGGTCGCGGGAAATGACTGGCCGCGCCCGGCGGGTGTGAAGGTCGACCGCCTTGGCGCCAGCCTGCACGGGTCACTCGCCTATACCGGCATCGGCCACGGCAGTGACCGCGCCGTCATGC
>NZ_RZRA01000100.1:0-8909 GCF_003998945.1 Mesorhizobium sp. M7A.F.Ca.CA.003.01.2.1
ACTGCGGTTCGACGCCGAAGCGCAGGTCCGGATCGAAGCCGGCTAGTCGCAGGAAACGATGACCGAGCAGACCTTCCCTCAAGCACCTGCGGTCACGCATCAGCCAGGGGTGGCGGACCGTGCGGTTGACGCTCTCGACGATGTAGGCGGACGGCAGACCGCGATAGGGCGTCGACGAGGCGAGCGGCGCCCATCTGAGCACCTCCTCGAAGCTCCGGTTGGTGACAAGGACCGGCATCAGCCGCGCGCTCGCCCAGAGATGGCAGCGAAAAAGAGCGCGCAGGAGCGGGCCGTCAGCCATCAAGCACCTGGCGCGGCGAGGATACCTTCCGAGATCAGATCCGTGGCCAGTGCCGCCATGTCCTGATCGAGCGTCCCCTTGTCGACCTCGAACTCCTCGCACAGCAGGTCGACGATCTGGTCGAGGTTGCGCGCGCCGTCCACCTTGTCGAGAAAGGCTTCGGTCGTGCCGTTGCATGTATAGAGCTGGCCGCTGCGCGCCAAAAGCACGACTGCGCCATCGCCCACATGCTGCACCGAGGCATCCTCGGCCAGCCGCAGAACGGTTCCAGAGACTATTTCCACCACGCCCCCTCCAAGCCATGCTCATCCCGGAAATCAGATAGCGCGGAGGTGGAGCGCTGTCTATCGGCCGATCACGGGAGCCCGGTGCACGGACCAACGGCCTTGCTGACAGATTCTCCGCGCCAGTCGCGTTAGAACCTGCTCGGTTGCGTCTTCCCGGCCGCATTCGGCCCAGAAATAGTTATCGATGAAACGTGACAAACAGCGGGCTGCCGGCAGCGGACGTTGCATTTCTTCCCCTAAGTAAGGTAAAACCTGCCTGGGTATTGGGGAGATAGCGTATGCGTTACAATTGGGAGCGAGCTCCGACGAGCTTCGAACGTCATAGAAAAGCGCTGGCGACAGCCATTTTGATCGCTGGCGGCATTGGCCTCATGCTTGTGGCCCTGCCGATCTAGAAACAACCTTCAGACAGATCGGCTGCCAGCGCTTGGGCGTGACCTCTCAGCGTGGCTCCCCGGTCACCGCGAGGAAGCGGCGATCGCGCCCCTCGAAACCCTGGCTGAAACGCTGCACCAGCACAACGATCACCGCCGGCTTGCCGGCCGGGGTAAGTTCGTAGGATTCCGACAGGCTGTAGGAGGTCGGGCAGTTTCTTGAGCCCGGCACGGTCTTGTCCTCGTGCAGGATCTTGAACGGCTTGCCGTCCTGGCCTTGCAGCGTCAGCCGGAAGCCGAGTGCCTTGCCAGATGTGTCGCGCTGCTCCGTCGTTGCGAAACTCGCCGAACAATCGCTCGTGCTGGCTGCCAGGATCTCGTCGAGCTGGATGGTCGAAACGCCCGTTTCGCCATGGAGCGGCGACAGCCATTTCTGCGACACCTGTTCGAGGCGGGAGATGTCGTTGTAGGCAACCATTTCACCCGGAAAGGTGAATTTGTCGGACGCTGTCTGCTCGGCTGGGGATGTGATTGCATAATGGGCGAGAATGGGCGCCGCCTGAGCGGCGGCCTGCGCCCT
This sequence comes from Mesorhizobium sp. M7A.F.Ca.CA.003.01.2.1, assembly GCF_003998945.1. Lineage (NCBI taxonomy): Bacteria > Pseudomonadati > Pseudomonadota > Alphaproteobacteria > Hyphomicrobiales > Phyllobacteriaceae > Mesorhizobium > Mesorhizobium sp. M7A.F.Ca.CA.003.01.2.1. Next base: position 1,543 of record NZ_RZRA01000100.1, read on the forward strand.
CGCCTGCTCCAGCGTCAGTGTCGCCTCCTCCGTCTCATCGACGACGAGGATCGGCTTACCGCCAACGAACCGATCCGTACGGGTATCGATGACGTCGATCTCAGACCAGCCGGAGTCCGAGGCGCCGGCGTCGAGCGTTCCATATTGCTCGAAGGCGAAATAAGCGCCATCCGGCGAAAAGCCGATGATGTGCCGTGCCGCGGCATCGCCGGCTTCAGCGGTTCCGGTGGACATAGCAAGTACGGCGCCCATGACCGATGATAGCGAAAAGCGCCCGATGATCCGCACAGCAGCAGACATCACCACCCCAGTCCCGTCTCGCAGTTCATAACTGCTTGCCCCCAAGCGCCAGGTCGATGCCGTCGTCACAATGGCGTGGATTTGCGGCCAAGGGTAGAGCGCGCTATCTGGAAGGAAGAAAAACATTTCCCGGGGAGGTATGGATGGCTTCACGCTATCACGAGGTCTATGAAGGCTGGAAACGCGATCCGGAACAATTCTGGGCGGATGCGGCCGGCGCCATCGACTGGTATTCGCCCTGGGACAAGGTGTTCGACGCCAATGCCGGTGTCTATGGCCGCTGGTTCACCGGCGCCACCTGCAACACCTGCTACAATGCCATCGACCGCCACGTCGCCGGCGGCCGCGCCGACCAGATCGCGCTGATCCATGACAGTGCGATTGCCGGAACCGTGAAAAAGTTCACTTATGCCGAGCTGAAGCGCGAGGTCGTCGCGCTGACTTCGGTGCTGAAGAACCGCGGCATCGGCAAGGGTGACCGCGTCATCATCTACATGCCGATGGTGGCCGAGGCGGCCATCGCCATGCTCGCCTGCGCCCGCATCGGCGCGGTGCATTCGGTGGTCTTCGGCGGCTTCGCCTCGCATGAGCTTGCCACCCGCATCGACGATGCCAGGCCGAAGCTGATCATTTCGGCATCCTGTGGCCTGGAGCCAGGCCGCGTCGTTGCCTACAAGCCGTTGCTCGACAAGGCGATCGAGATCTCCCGCCACAAGCCGGACGCCTGCCTGATCCTGCAGCGCGACCAGTTGCGCTGCGAGTTGAAGGAGCATTTCGACATCGACTACGCCGATGCCGTCGCCCGCGAACGGGCAGCGGGCGCCAATGTCGACTGCGTGCCGGTGCTTGCCACCGATCCGCTCTACATCATCTACACATCGGGCACGACCGGGCAGCCCAAGGGCATCGTGCGCGACAATGGCGGCCATATGGTCGCACTGAAATGGACGATGGAAAACGAGTTCGGCGTCAAGCCGGGCGAGGTGTTCTGGGCGGCATCCGATGTCGGCTGGGTGGTCGGCCATTCCTACATCGTCTACGGACCGCTGCTGCATGGCTGCACCAGCATCCTGTTCGAGGGCAAGCCTGTCGGCACGCCCGATGCCGGCACCTACTGGCGGGTGATAGCGGAGCATGGCGTGGTCGCGCTGTTCACCGCGCCGACCGCATTCCGCGCCATCAAGGGGCAGGACCCGAAGGGCGAGTTCATTGCCAAACACGACCTCTCGAAGTTCCGCACGCTGTTTCTTGCCGGCGAGCGCGCCGACCCGGAAACCATCAAATGGGCGGAGCAGAAGCTGAATGTGCCTGTGGTCGACCATTGGTGGCAGACAGAGACCGGCTCGCCGATGACGATCAATCCCGCCGGCCTTGGCCTGCTGCCGGTGAAATACGGCTCGCCCGGCGTGCCGATGCCCGGCTACGACATCCGCGTGCTCGACGATGCTGGCCATGAGGTGAAGCGCGGCACGCTGGGCAATGTGGTGATCAAACTGCCGCTGCCGGCCGGCTGCCTGCCAACGCTGTGGAATGCCGATCAACGGTTCCGCCAAGCCTATCTCGACGAGTTCCCCGGCTTCTACAAGACGGCGGATGCCGGCATGGTCGACGAGGACGGCTATCTCTACGTCATGGCCCGCACCGATGACATCATCAATGTCGCCGGCCACCGCCTGTCAACCGGCGCCATGGAAGAGGTGCTTTCGGCCCATCCCGATGTCGCCGAATGCGCGGTCATCGGCATTGCCGACGCCATGAAGGGCCAGGTTCCGCTGGGCTTCGTGGTGCTGAATGCGGGTGTGACCCGCGATATCGGCTCCATCGAGAACGAGGTGGTCGGCCTGGTGCGCGAACGCATCGGCCCGGTCGCCGCCTTCAAGACGGTGGTGACGATCAAGCGCCTGCCCAAGACGCGATCGGGCAAGATCCTGCGCGGCACCATGCAGAAGATCGCCGACAAGGAGGAATGGGCCATGCCGGCAACCATCGACGATCCGGTCATCCTCGACGAGATCACTGCGGCGCTGAAGGAACGTGGGATCGGCCTTTGAGCCACTGAAGGTGGGCCGCGGACGACCTTTTCGATCGGCAAGCAATACTTTTATTGTGCGACGCAGCAATGCACCCTAAAGTCGTTCGCGGGGGGCCATCGACAAAGGTCGCATGGCTCAGCAGAAGATTACATTTGGCGGCGTCGACATCCTGCGCTTTCTCGCCGCCGTCATGGTCATGGTCTACCACTATGGCTTCTGGGTGTGGGCGTATCCTGACGGTGTTTCGGCGCGCGCCACGGGCGGCGTTCCCCCGCAGCCGGCAATAGGCGCCTGGGTCGAATCCGGCTGGGTCGGCGTCCAGATCTTCTTCGTCATCAGCGGCTTCGTCATCGCCTTCAGCGCCGAAAGGTCGACACCCCTGCGGTTTTTCGAAGCCAGGGTGAAACGGCTGGCGCCGGCCGTGTGGATCTGTGCGCCGGTCACTGCGGCGGTGCTTTTGATCGTCGGCCTCAGCTGGCCGACCGATGCCGTCGTCAGGCTCGTCCGCACCGGCCTGTTCGCCCCTTACGCGCCATGGGTGGACAGCGTCTACTGGACGCTCGGCATCGAGATCGCCTTCTATGCCGTCGTCTGGACCTTGCTGCGGCTCGGCCGCTTCCATCTAATGGAAATTGTGGCGCTCGCCATCGGCCTGGTCAGCGCGCTGTTCTGGTGCCTCTACTGCCCGCTCGACTGGGCCGACCTTGCCGAAACACGCACGCTCGACCTGCTTCTGGTGCATCACGGCGTGTTCTTCGCCACCGGCGTCATGCTGTGGCTGATGCGCTTCAAGGCGGTGACAGCCGCCCGCCTAGCCTTCTGCGCCCTGTTCCTGGCCGGTGGTGTGCTGCAGATCGCCAGTTCGGTCGACGTTCATATCCTGAAGGTCGGGCGTGATATGCCCTTCGCCCCGCCGATCCTCATCTTCCTCATAGGCATCGCGCTGATGGCGTGGTCGCTGCGGCTCGACCTCTCCTGGAGCGGCTGGCGCCGGATCGGGCTGATGACCTATCCGCTCTACCTGCTGCACGATGTCGTCGGCGCGGCCCTGCTCGGCATCCTGGTCCGCGCCGGTCTGCCGCATCTGTTCTCGATGGCGGTCGTCGGCGCGACGATGATCGCGGCAAGCTGGCTAGTGGCGACCGAGGCCGAACCACGCATCCGGCTGCTGCTCGACCATACCGTTTTCCGTTATCGGCTTAAGGCAGCCTGACGACGGTCCGGCAGACCGGCCCGGCCGCCGACCTAAAGCATGTCGCGCCTGAGCGGATTCAGGCCCACCCCAGGCCTTTGTTCCACGGATCGCTCTCCCAAAACGGAGCTCACTTCCGAGCGACATGCATTGGCGGTGCCGACCCGGCGCAGCTGCATTTTCCACGATTGCGGAATTCTTCGTTTCGGGCATGATAACAGGCACTTATGCCTTCGGCATGAGAGCTTGCCTCGAGACGCCCGGCACGTGACCCTGTTCCAGCGAAAACCCCGCATCGCGGCGCGTCCGCGCCTCGATATCGATATGCAGGACGCTGTCGTCTATGCGATCGGCGACGTGCATGGCTGCTACAAGGAACTCCGCGCGCTGGAGCAGAAGATCCTGCTCGATTCGCTGCGCTTCCAGAGCCGCAAGATCATCGTCATGCTTGGCGACTACATCGACCGGGGGTTTCAGTCGGCGCGGGTGCTCGATCACCTCCTGGCGCCGCCGCCGAAAGGATTTCAGCGCATTTGTCTTGCGGGCAACCACGAAGTGGCAATGCTGAACTATCTCGACGGAAATCTGTCCCGCGAACCCTGGCTGGCGACGGGCGGCCTGCAAACCCTGTTTTCCTATGGCATCGATCCGGCGCGCCTCACCAGCCTCTACGGGAGCAGCGCGCAGATCGACCGGCGCATAAGGGAGATCATTCCGGACGATCACGTCAGCTTCCTGCGCGGGCTGCCGATCATGGTCCGTTCGCGGAAGTTCGTGTTTGTCCACGCCGGCATCAGGCCCGGCGTCGACCTTGCGGCGCAAACCGACCATGACCTGATCAACATCCGTTCGGACTTCTTCGAGGCAACGCACCTGCTCGACCGCTGGGTGGTGCACGGGCATACGCCGGTGGATGTCCCGAAGCTCGAAGGGCGCCGGCTCGGCATCGACACGGCCGCCTTCCAGAGCGGACGCCTGACCGCCGTCAGGATCGCCGACAAGCAAGGCAGGCTGATCTTCTCCTGACGCGCAACGATATTCAGGTGTGCTGGCCTGAAGATCGATACACTTCAGAGTGGACCCACTCGCGCAAAGGTCGACGTCAGACCGGCGCCTTGCCGCGCACTTCCGACTTTTCCAGATAGTAGCTCGAATATTTATCGAAGAATTTTTCCGAACCGCCGAACGAGCCGTATTTGGCCAGTTTCTTCAAATCGACCTTGTTCAGCACCGCGCCGACGATCTTGTTGGCGACATAGGGTTCGGATTCCAGCATCGACCTGACCATCGCGCGCGGGGTGCGCCCCCACTCGGTGACCAGTACAAAACCGTCGACCAATGGCGCGAAGGCCTTGGCGTCGACCACCGGTCCGAGCGGCGGCAGATCGACGACGATGTATTCGAACGTCTCCTTGGCGTTCTCGATGAAGCGCCGCATGCCGGCCGAGGAGAGAAGTTCGCTGGTATGCGAGAAGTGACCGCGCAGCACCGCCGGGATGATCGCCAGCTTCGTCTGCCTGTCGATCTTGCCGACGGACTGCCAGGTCTGGCCGCCGACCACCGCTTCCATCAAGCCCTGCTCGGTTTCCATGCCAAGGCCTCGGCTGAGGCCGGGATTGCGCAAGTCGCCGTCGATCAGCAGCGTCTTGGAGCCATTGGCGGCAAGCAAGCCGGCGAGATTTGCCGCGACCGTCGACTTGCCCTCGCCGGGAAGCACCGAGATGATGCCGATGACGCGGCTGCCTTGCCCTTCCATCACGACGTCGAAGGCGATCTTGGCGCTGCGCAGCGTTTCGGAGAACATCGAGGCTGGAGAATCGATGCTGACCCGCATGCGCGCCCGCTTTTCGGCTGAAGACAGCGATTGGGTGGTCTTGGCGTCCACCTGGGTCTCGCCCGGCTTTTCTTCCTTGCCGAGCTTGCCGCCGATCGTCGGCAGGTAGCCGAGGAATTTCAGGTTGACGCGGTCGCGCACGTCCTCGCCGGTCCTGAAGAAGCGTTCGTTGAACTCGTTCAGGCCACCAAAGCCGGCGCCCATCAGCAGGCCAAGCACCAGCGAAAGTCCGAGCACGACGATGGTGCGCGGGCTTGAGGCCGTCATCGGCATCGACGCGTCGGAGATGATGCGGATCTTGCCGACCGGGAAGGACTGCTGCTGCGCGGCTTCCTCGTAACGACCCAGGAATGTCTGATAGAGCGTGGTGAGCGCCGTCGCCTGCTGATCGAGTTCACGCAGCTTGACTTGCGTCTGGTTGTCGACGGAACTCTTGCCTTGCGCGGCCGCGACGTTGGCCCTGAGCGCGGTCTCGCGTGCCTGCGCCACCTCATATTCGTTGCGATAGCTTTCGGTCAGCTGCTTCAGCTCGCCGAAAATCTGCGTCGATATGTCGGCCTTCTCCTTGGAGAGAGCCACCGCCTGCGGGTGCTCGGGGCCGAAATTCGCCTCGACGTCCTGCAGCCGCTTGGCCACTGTGAGGTAGCGGGTCTTGAGCGCCGATATGACCGAGCTGCTTGGCTGGTCGCTCGATATGGCGGCATCCTTGAAAGCGTTTTCGGAGCCGCTGTCGACGATGGCCTTGTACTGCTGGTAGCGGGCGCTGGCGCGTGCGGTGTCGGCCTGCGCCACGATAAGCTGGGCGTTGAGGTCGGAAAGCTGCTTGTCGCTCATCAGCTGGCCATCGCTGTTGGCGGCCAGCCCATGTTCGGCCCTGAATTTCTCAACCGCGAGCGAAGCTGCCTGCGAGCTCTGGCGCAACTCCGTCAACCGGCCCTGCAGCCAGACCGCAGCCCGCTCGGTGGCATCGAAGCTGGCATCGAGCTGATCGGCGAGATAGGCATCGGCATAGGCCTTGGTGATGGCGTTTGCCAAGGCCGGATCCGTCGCCTGATAGCCGAGCGCGATGACGTAGCTTCGGCCGACGCGTTCCGCCCGGATCTCGTTCTGCAGCTTGAGGATCGCGTAGTCGCGGCGCGACGTGGCGATCAGCGCATCGCGGGCGGCCGGGTCGAGCTTGCTGAAGTCAGCGCCACCCGGCATGGAAGAGCTGGGGCGGACATACTGGATCAGGCCGCGGATGAGGCCTATGCCTTGGGCAAGCGCCGACTGGGGCGGATTCATGAACGTGTCGTTCTGGTCGAGCTTCAGCTTGTCGACGACCACGGCGGCAAGCCGCGTCGAGGTCAGGATCTCGATCTGGCTCAGGATGGCGGAATCGGTCTGCATGGTTGTCGACGTCGCCGAAATGTCGTCGACGATCTTGTTCAAGCCCTCGTCGATCAGCACGCTGGCGATCGACTGATATTTGGGCGGCGTTGTCTGCAAATAGAGCAGGCCCAGGAAGAGACCGATGACGGCACACACGGCAACCACCTTGGCCTGCCGTGCGGCCATGCCAAGCAGCCGCTCGATATCGATGAAGTCTTCGCCGTCTCCTGCGTCCGAATTCGGCAATGGCATCCTCTTGTCGAGAGGAAAGTTGGCATAATTCATCTTCGGTCCAATTCTAGAGCCGGTCCTATTCCGATTGATCGCAATTGGCTCTATCTTACTGTTTCAACATGATCTTTTCCGGAAACCGGGACCCACTTTCAGGGATCATGCCTTGGCTTGCAGGCGCCTCGAAGATCGGGAGCATCGCCAGAGCAATGCAAGCGTCGTGCCAGACGGAGAGAACCTGCCGGCCCCTCTTCGCCGGCCATCCGACGATACTCCCGAAAGATGGGCATTATGCGGCTTCTTCCTGGCGTTCATGCGACCGGACGAACTCCTGAAGCATCTCGAAAACCGGACCCTTCATGTCGTCGCGCGCCAGCGCGAAGGCGATGTTGGCCTGGATGAACCC
>NZ_RZRA01001010.1:0-1922 GCF_003998945.1 Mesorhizobium sp. M7A.F.Ca.CA.003.01.2.1
GCTCGACACGGTCAACAACGGTTTTCAGAGCCGGTTCGAGAAACTGGACAGCCAGTTGCAAGGCAGCTTCAACGAGATCGATGCCAGCATTGCCCGGCTTGGGCAGACTATGCCGGTCGCCGGCGGCGAGGCCATGCCGGGCGTGGAAGAACCGTCCGAAATCGCCACCAGCACGCTGGCGCAAGCGCCCGAAGCCCTCGGCGGCGAGAGCGCGAGCGAACCCGGCGTCATCGAAGCGCCCGCACCCAGGAGGAGAATCGCATCGGCGTCGCCCCCTGCTCCCAGCTCCAATTACCAGCGCATCCAGCAGCCCGACGGCAAGGTCTATTACCGCCGGATCAACTAGACCCAGCAGAGCCCGGATCGTGCAAGGTGTAAGTGGCGAACGATCTAGAGATCGCGCTGCAGCGCCAGGATGCGGATGGCCCGGACGGACCGCTCCCGCGCCTCGGTGAGGAAGGCGATGTGGCAGTAGGCACAGGCCACGAAGCCCAAAAGCAGCACCAAGCTGTTCTTGAAGGTGAAATCGACGGCCAGCGAATAGGGAAGACCCTTGGGCGACGTGAATTCGGCAATCGTGCTTGCCGTTTCCGAATGGCTGCCGACCGCGATCATCAGCCCGGCGAAAATCAGGGCGATATGGTTGGCGAGGAAGAAGAAAGCCGACCGCTTGGCGTGGCACGCCATCCAGCAGACGATCGATGCGGCGGCAAGGATAGCGGCTTCGAAAGCCATGGAACCGCCCAGCCAGACATCCACCTGCTGCCAAAGCACCGTCGACAAGGGGCGCAGTTCAAGCCATAGCCACCATGCGGTGGGGCTGGCTGGATAGATGCCCAGCAACAAGGTCGCCATGCGCTCCCCTGCCAGGACCGCCAGAATGAGAAACGGAAAGGCGAAAAGCAGGAGCGGCTTGCGTTTCATGTTCCCTCGACAATCTGCAGGCCAGGATAGGCCGCATAGATTGCGCAAGGCTTAACAACCCTACTTCCGGCCCTCTCCCGATTGCGAGCGTTCGAGGACGGCGAAGAAGATCACGGTGAGCAGAAGCACGATCAGCAGCAGCACGAACGCGGCTGCCGCGCCTTCGTTGAGCGAAAGGCCGAGAAAGGCACGGCGATAGGCAAAGAAGCTCAGCACTTCGGTCGCGTTGCCCGGCCCGCCCTTGGTCAGGACATAGGGCAGATCGTAGGTCCGGAATTCGTTGATCAGCTGGATGATGATGGTGATCGCCGCGACCGGCCGAAGCATCGGCAGCGTGATGTAGAGGAATTGCTGCCAGCCGCGCGCGCCGTCCACTTCAGCAGCCTCATAGGGATCGCGCGGCAAAGCGGCGAGCCCCGCGGCGAGGATCAGCACGACGAAGGACATTTGCTGCCAGATGTCGATCGCCGCCATCGTCCAGAGTGCCATGCCTGGCGTGCCTAGCCAGTCGAGGCGCGGCAGGCCTGATATCTCCATGAGATGATTGGCGATGCCGAGATTGGGCTGGAGCAGCATGCGCCAGATCAGGGCGACGCTGATCGGCGACATCGCCATGGGAATGGTCAGAACCGCGAAATAGACCGGCTTCATCCGGACCGTCCGGTTGAGCATCAGGGCAATGCCGAGCCCGATCACGAATTCGCCGACCACGGTCACCGCCGAATAGCGCACGGTGAGCCAGAGCGCGTTCCAGAACAGCTCATCGCCGATCATCGAAGCGAAATTCTTGAACCCGACAAGCGGCAGGAGCTGCGGCTTGATCAAGGTCATCGAGGAGATCGAGAGGATGCAGGCATAGGCCAGGGGAAAGCCCATCACGATCGCCAGCAGCAGCAGGCCGGGCAAGGCAAAGGCCCAGCCGGTCCGCCACTCGCGGCCACGGGCAGCCCATCCTTTTTTGATCGCATTGTGCATCGTGGCCGAGCCTTGGTCCTGTC
>NZ_RZRA01001011.1:0-1919 GCF_003998945.1 Mesorhizobium sp. M7A.F.Ca.CA.003.01.2.1
TCATGGGTCTCAACAACCAGAACCTGCACAATGTGCTGTTCCGCGGCTTCCTGAAGCCATGGGAGACCTATACCGGCGCCAAGATCAACTGGATCGACCTGGCGCAGGCCGACTACAACGCCCGCCTGCAGCAGTCGATCGCGACCGGGACCGTCGACTTCGACATCATCGAAATGGGCGCGCCGTTCGAAGGTGATGTCTGCGGCAAGGGCCTGACGTCGGAAATGCCCGACTGGGTCAAGACCCAGATCGATTTCGACGATCTGGTCAGCTATCTGAAGCCGCCGGTCGGCACCTGGGACGGCAAGCAATACCGCGTGACCGTCGACGGCGACGCGCACAACTTCAACTACCGCACCGACGTGTTCGCCGATGCCGACCTCGCCAAGGCCTGGAAGGACGGCGGCGGCGAAGGTGAATGGGGCGTGCCGAAGACCTGGCAGCAGGTTCAGGCGGTGACCAAGTTCCTGAAGGGCAAGAAGCTCAAGGACCAGGACGTCTATGGCTATCTCGACGCGCCGAAGCCCTGGGGCGGCTTCGGCTTCTATTTCCTTGGCAGCCGCGCCACCGCCTATGCCAAGCACCCCGACGACAAGGCCTGGCTGTTCGACGCCGACACGATGAAGCCGCGCGTCAACAATCCGGCCTGGGTGCGCGCCATCCAGGACGTCATCGACGCGCTGCCCTCCGAACCCGCCGACCAGATCAACGCCGATCCGAACACGACCGCCTTCCAGCAGTTCCTGGCCGGCACCGGCTCGATGGTCACCTGGTGGGGCGACGTCGGCTCCAACGTCAAGACCAACGACTCTTCCGTCGTCGGCGACGTCACCGGCTTCTCGATCCTGCCGGGCTCGGACGATGTCTACAATGCGAAGACCGGCGCCTGGGACAAGCTCGCCAGCGGCCCGAACTATGCGCCCAACTGCGCCTATCTCGGCTGGGGCGTCTATGTCATGGCCCGCGTCGATGCCGACGAAAAGAAGAAGAAGGCGGCATGGTCCGCTGCAGCCCATCTCGGCGGCAAGGACCTGTCGATCTGGACGGCGATGTATCCGTCGGGCTTCCAGCCTTACCGCAACTCGCATTTCGACATTCCCGAATGGGTGGCGGCCGGCTACGACGAGGCCTTCATCACCTCCTACCTCAAATCGGAATCCGACAGCTACAACCATCCGAACGCGGCGATCGAGCCACGCATCCCCGGCATCTTCCAGTACTACAGCGCCGCCGAGGACATCCTGGCCAACACTTTCGCGGGCAAGATGAAGGCGCAGGAAGGCGCCGACGCCATCGCGGCGGCATGGGAGAAGCTGACCGACCAGATCGGGCGCGACAACCAGATCAAGCTCTACAAAGCTTCGCTCGGCATGTAGGCTGGCCTATGAACCGTGGTCCGGCGGCAACGCCGGACCACTTTAGACAGGCTCCGGCTCCTCGAGAGCCTTCAAACGGGCGAGATTTGTGGCTGACCAGACATCGACCGCGAACCCGTGGCCGGCAGATGCCGGCACTTCCGATCTGATCTCTCCAGGCCGTAAACGCCTTGGCTGGGCGCTGATGGCCGTTGCGACGCTTGGCCTGCTGGCGACGATCGTGCTGGAGATCCTCTACAAGGGCAGCCCCGATACGATCGGCTTCGAGACCTGGCGCCCCGTCGTCTATGCCTATGTGCTGTGGGGCGTGGCGATCGGTGTCGGCCAGGTGCTGACGCGCGGCGAAGACGGCCAGCGTGCCCTGTTTCTGCTGCCGGCGCTGCTGTTCACCATCGCCATGGTCATCTTCCCGACGCTGTTCGGTTTCTACATCGCACTCACCGACTGGAACCTCAGTTCCTTCAGCGGCCGCCGGTTCAACGGGCTCGACAATTTCTGGCAGATGCTGGGCGATCCCTACTACCGCAACGCGCTGTTCAACAT
>NZ_RZRA01001012.1:0-1918 GCF_003998945.1 Mesorhizobium sp. M7A.F.Ca.CA.003.01.2.1
GCCATGCAGCAGGCGGCGGAAGACCTCGCCAGCTGGCAAAAGCAGATCGGCGACGCGCCGCTGTCGGTCTCGGTGAATTTGTCCAGCCGCCAGTTGATCCGCCGCGACCTGGTCAGCGACGTCCGCTCGGTCATCGCTCGGGCCAACCTGAAGCCGCGCTGCTTCCGGCTCGAACTCACCGACTCGCTTGTCATGGACAATCCCGAGCAGACCGCCCATGTGCTGACCAAGCTGAAGCAGCTCGGCATCGGCCTGTCGCTGGACGATTTCGGCACCGGCTATTCGTCATTGGCCTATCTGACGCGTTTCCCCTTCGACACCATCAAGATCGACAAGAGCTTCGTCGACGACAACACGCCCAAGCGCGCGGTGCTGCTGAAATCGATGGTCAACATGGCGCATGAACTCGGCCTGTCCGTCGTCGCCGAGGGCATTTCGGACGAGAGCGACGCGCTGGAACTGCGCCAGATGGGCTGCGAATATGTCCAGAGCTTCATGTTCGGCGCGCCGATGCCGGGCGACCAGGTGCTGAAGACGCTGAAAGAGCAGTATCCGCTGACGCAAGCGTAAACGGATCAGGCGTGTCCGGCAGCGAGGCTGAGATGCGCAAGGTCGATACCGATCGAGGCGAGGATCCGGTCGTATTTGCGCTCGATATCGGTGTCGAACAGAAGCTCGGCACTGGCCGGACAGGTCAGCCAGCCATTTTCTGCGATCTCGGTCTCCAATTGGCCCGCGCCCCAGCCGGAATAGCCGAGCGCCATCAGCGCATGACGAGGCCCGCGGCCGGACGATATGGCGCGCAATATGTCGACGGTCGCCGTCAGGCAGATGTCGTCGGAAACGGTCAGCGATGATTCCACCCGATAGTCGCCCGAATGCAGGACGAAGCCCCGGCTGCGATCCACGGGGCCGCCATTGCGCACGACGAAATCGCGGGCCTGAGCCGGCAAGCGGATTGCCTCCTGCTCGTTCATGATGCCCAGTTGCACGAGCAAGTCCGGAAACAGCATCTGCTGCGTCTGGTTGATGATCAGGCCCATGGCGCCTTCATCGGAATGGGCGCAGACATAGATGACCGAGCGCGTGAAACGGTCGTCCTTCATGCCGGGCATGGCAATCAGGAACTGATCGTCGAGAAAGCCGCGACTGGCGACCGTCTTCTTGTGGCGCAACAAGTCCATGAAGGGAGCGTAACGCGTTTCCAAAGCGCCGAAAAGATGCGCCGTGCTGGATTCGACCAAAGCCTGTGGCGGCGGCTCGAACATTCTTCTCCCTCGAAGTCACGCAAATATGATACCGGCAAGGCCATGAAATCATTGCGCGGCCACGAACGGACGATCAAATCACCGCCATGCGAAGCTTGAAAATCCTGCTGCTCGGCGCCGGCATCGGATCGGCCACCGCTCTTCCCGCCGCCGCCTCTTCGTCGGCGTGGTACAACAGCGAAGGCGGCAAGGTCCGGCTGGTTACATCAGGCAAAGCCGACGATGCCGGCCGCATACAGGGCGTTCTCGACATAGCGCTCAAGCCCGGCTGGAAGACATATTGGCGCGATCCGGGAGACGCGGGCGTGCCGCCGCAACTCGACATTTCGGCCAGCACCAACGTCGCCGACGCCGCTCTGTCGTTTCCGGCGCCGCAGCGCCATGACGACGGCTATGGCAAATGGGCGGGCTACAACTATCCGGTCTCTCTGCCGGTGACATTCACGCTGGCGACGCCGAACCAGCCGGCGGTGATCGATGCCGACATCTTTCTCGGCATCTGCGAAACGATCTGCATTCCGGTGCAGACGCGGCTGACCGTCGACCCCGCCTCCGATCCGGACAATGCCGAGGACGCGGCGCTGGTGAAGGCGAGTTTTACGGCACTGCCTGCGCCCGCGAGGTCCGATTTCGGCATCAATGTGCTGCCG
>NZ_RZRA01001013.1:0-1918 GCF_003998945.1 Mesorhizobium sp. M7A.F.Ca.CA.003.01.2.1
GTTTTGGCGCGGTTGGGCGGCGCATCCGAACCGGGATAAGGCAGCTCTGGCTCGGCGGCTTTGGCTCCGCCATGCGCCGGCGCTTGCCCTTCCGCACCTGCGGCGCCATCGGCATGCTCCCACGGCTCGAGATCGGTCTGGTCGGCATGAACCGGCTCTTCGGGAACCTCGGGCTGCGAAGCGTTCGCTGCTTCCTCGGCCTTCGCCTCGTCTGTCTGCGCCTCCTGCGTGGCGGCGTCCTCGTCGGCGATGCGTGAGACGGCGCCCGGCTCGAGATCGATGGTCACCGGCTCGCGGCGGCTTTTCGAGTGTCGCATCTTCGGCGTCTTGACCATGCCTGGGCTCCGCACATTCGCTTCGTCTCAACGCCTGGCGGCGCATGATGGTTCAGAAAGGGTCTAGCACATCACCAAGCGGTGAAAAGGGGCGGTGTGATGACGCGGCTCAGCGCGGCGCCTGCAAAAGCGCCAGCAATGCCTCCTCGTCAGGTTGCGCGGCAATGCGGATCCTTTCGCCGGCGGCATCGTCGAAGGCTGCGGCGATCCGCGTGGAAAGCGCAAAAACCCATGTTTTTTCGAAGAGACCGCGCAGAGCGGGCCGTCTTGCCAACATCTGCATCGCCGCCGCCGCCTTGGCTGAATAGAGCAATACCGCGTCGGCAGGTTGCCCCGACAGGCGTTCGAGGGTGACTTCGTCCGGATAACCCACTGTCAGCGTGTCATAGGTCTCGACGGCGTGGACCCGAACGCCCGCCGTCCCGAGCCTCTGTTCGAACGCCGGAAAACGCACGCGCCCGCAGAGGTAGACAATCGTCTTTCCAGAAAAATCGGCAGCGAGAACGTCGGCCAGCGCCTCGGCATCGCCGGGGCCTTCACTGACCGACAAAAACCCCGCTTTGCGGGCAGCTTCCGCAGTCCGCCTGCCGACGGCATGACAAGGCAAGGCGGCGAGCGTCGCGATGATTTCTTCCGGCGCATGGCGCATGGCATTGGCGCTTGTGACGGCCACCGCGACGGCATCGTCCGGGATCAGTCCGGCGGCGACAGGCAACGCCTTTGTTTCGGTCAGGGGCAAAAGAACCGGCTGAAAACCTGCCTCCTCCAGCCGATGCGCTGTGCGCGAAGCACCCGGTTCCGGCCTGGTCACCAGGACGCGAAGCATTTCAGAGCCAGCCGTCGAAGAACTTTTCGCCGGCCCTGGCGCGCACGCTCCGGGCCGCTTCGCCGCCGATCCGGGCGGCGTCTTGCGCCGGTCCCTGCAGTTCGACCGTGTGTGACTGCGTGCCGTCGGGCGAGATGATCAGCCCGGCAAAAGACAGTTTTCCGGCCTCGATCGCCGCATAGCCGGCGATCGGCGTGCGGCAGGAGCCATCGAGCGCCGCCAGGAAGGCACGCTCGCAGGCCAGCGCCTGGCCGGTCGGCACATCATGGACGGCCGCCAGCATCTTTTCGACATCGCGGTCGCCGATACGGGTTTCGATGCCGATCGCGCCTTGCCCCGGCGCCGGCGGGAAGACATCGAGCGGTATCAGGTCGGTGACGACATGCTCGAGCCCAAGCCGCTTCAGCCCGGCATAGGCCAGGATCGTGCCGGCGGCGACGCCTTCGTCGAGCTTGCGCAGCCGCGTCTGCACATTGCCGCGGAACATCACCACGTCGAGATCCGGCCGCATCCGGCGGATCAGCGCTTGCCGCCGTAGCGACGACGAGCCGACTTTCGCCCCGCGCGGCAGTTCGGCGATCGTCTTCGCCGCTTTGCCGACAAAGGCGTCGCGTGCGTCCTCGCGCGGCAGGAAGGCCGACAGTTCGAGGCCGTCGGGCAGTTGCGTCGGCATGTCTTTCGACGAATGCACGGCGATGTCGATCCGGCCGGCCAGCAGCGCCTCCTCGATCTCCTTGGTGAACAGGCCCTTGCCGCC
>NZ_RZRA01001014.1:0-1910 GCF_003998945.1 Mesorhizobium sp. M7A.F.Ca.CA.003.01.2.1
TTTTCGCACTGCGTCATTCGCATGTGGAAAGCCGCTGTCACAAAGATTCATGCAATGCCGTTAAGCGATTCACGGCAAAGCGCTTTTCAGGATCGGGCTATGTGGAAAAGTTTAACGATTATTTTTTTGTGCGCGGCTTGGCGGCCGTCGCTGATGTGGCGTCGCCGGCCAGTTCTGCAAGCTTCGCCTCGAGCGCCTCGATGCGGGCGGCAAGGCGGGTGTTTTCTTCCCGCGCCTTGGCGGCCATCTCGCGCGCGGCTTCGAACTCTTCGCGCTGCACCACGTCCATCGTGTTGAGAATGCGCTCGGCCTGCCCCTTGAAGGCGGTCTCCACCTCACGGCGCACGCCCTGGGCGGCGCCGGCGGCGTCGGTCATCAGCTTGGCGAATTCATCGAGAATGCGGTTCGGTCCGGTCGACATGGCAAATCCTCGCGCTTGCACAAAATTGACGTAGTGGCGCCGCGCGTCGAATGCAAGCTTGTTGCACCTTGCTGCGGCATCAAGTCGAGTGCGCCCACCTTGCCTTGACCCTGCCAAAACCCTGCCGCATGGTCCGCGCCGAAACACGTTCGCAATCGAGAGTTCCCCGTTGAACGAATATTTCCTGCTGCCGCTGGCCTCCCTGCCCTTCCCCAACATCAACCCGATCCTCATCCAGATCGGGCCGCTGGCGGTGCACTGGTATGGCGTCGGCTATATCGTCGGCATCCTGTTCGCCTGGTGGTATGCCAAGCGGCTCGCCGCCAATGCCAGGCTGTGGCCGAACGGCGTCCTGCCGATGAAGCCGGAGGATCTCGACGATTTCATCGTCTGGGCGGCCATCGGCGTCGTGCTCGGAGGCCGCACCGGCTATGTGCTCTTCTATGATCTGGCGCGCTACATCGCGCACCCGCTCGATATCTTCGCCGTGTGGCAGGGCGGCATGTCGTTCCATGGCGGCCTGCTCGGCGTCATCCTCGCCATGACGCTGTTTTCCATCAAGCGCGGCATCCGCACCTGGTCGCTGTTCGATGTCGTGGCGGCCGGCGTGCCGGTCGGCCTTGGCCTGGTGCGCGTCGCCAACTTCATCAATTCCGAGCTGTGGGGCCGGCCAACCGACGTGCCCTGGGCGTTCGAATTCCCCAATGGCGGGCCGTTTGCCCGTCATCCGAGCCAGCTTTACGAGGCGCTTCTGGAGGGCGTGGTGCTGTTCCTCGTGCTGCGCATCCTCACCCATTCGCGCCTTAAGCTGAAGACGCCGCGCTTCGTCGGCGGCGCCTTCATCTGCGGCTACGGCCTGTCGCGTATCTTCGTCGAGTTCTTCCGCGAACCCGACCAGCAGCTCGGCTATCTCCTCGGCACCAACTGGTTGACCATGGGCATGATCCTGTCGTCGCCGATGGTGTTGGCCGGCATCTGGGCGATGCTGACCGCCAAGCCGGTGGCACAGCCGCAGCCGGCATGACACGGCTGAAGACCCGCATCGTCGACCTGATCGAGGCCCTGGGGCCGCTTCCCGTCAACGAGTACATGGCGCTGTGCCTGTTCGACCCGGCGGACGGCTACTACACGACGCGCGAGCCCTTTGGTGCGGGCGGCGACTTCATCACCGCGCCGGAAATCAGCCAGATGTTCGGCGAACTGGTCGCCGTGTGGCTTTATCAAGCCTGGCTGGCGGGCGGCCGGTCGCGGTCGGCCACCATCGCCGAGATCGGACCCGGCCGCGGCACGCTGATGAAGGACATGCTGCGCACGCTGTCGCGGCTCGATCCTGACCTGGCCAACGGCGCCACCTTCGCCATGATCGAGACAAGCCCGCGCCTGACCGAGGTGCAAAAAAAGACGCTTGGCGTCACACCCTTCGCGGTTGGCTGGCACGAAACCATCGAGACCTTGCCGCAACAATCGCTGTTCATCGTCGGCAACGAAC
>NZ_RZRA01001015.1:0-1908 GCF_003998945.1 Mesorhizobium sp. M7A.F.Ca.CA.003.01.2.1
CGCCGAGATGGGCGTTTGGGAACGCGCAAGAGGTGCTGAATGGACATGGTCGATCTCATATTGACGGTTTGCCTCAGCGCCAATCCGAGCAATTGCCGAGACGAACATCTCTATTTCGAGAGCCGCGGCACCCTGTTCCAATGCATGTTCCTTGCCCCCAGCGAAATCGCGAAATGGTCTCAAGAACACCCGACCCTCAAGGTCATGCGCTGGAAATGCGCATTTCCGAGCAAGGAACGAGCCATCTGATTTGGCAGCGCGGAACCCTGGGGAGGAGGTGTCATGATGGTTTCACGGCGCATGACGTTGCGTCTGGCGGTTCTCGGGACAGCCGCTGTTCTTGCTACCAGGCCAGCCGTTGCGGCAGCCAGGATTCGCCTCGGTGTGCTGAAGTTTGGAACCGTGAGTTGGGAACTCGATACGCTACGGCAGCACAAGTTCGATGCCGCGAACGGGATCGATCTGGAGATCATCGACTTCGCCGGCGAGGATGCAACCAACGTCGCGATGCAGGCTGGCGCGATCGACATGATCGTTTCCGACTGGCTGTGGGTCTCGCGCCAGCGCTCCGAAGGCGGCGACCTCACATTGTTCCCCTATTCCACCGCCGTGGGCGCGATCATGGTGAAGGAGGGTTCACCGATCCGGACGGTCGCCGATCTCAAGGACAAGAAGATCGGCGTCGCCGGCGGCCCGCTCGACAAGAGTTGGCTGCTGATACAAGCGCTGACCAGACGCGATCTCGGCGTCGACCTGTCGGCAACCAGCGACATCGTCTTTGGCGCGCCGCCGCTGATTTCGGAAAAGGCGATACAGGGCGAACTCGATGCAGTGCTGAATTTCTGGCATTTTTGCGCCCGTCTCGAGGCCAATGGCTTCCGTCGCTTGATCGGCGTGAATGACGCGGCAAAGACGCTTGGGGCTCTGGGACCCGTGTCGGCGCTCGGTTACGTCTTCCATGACCAATGGGCGAACGAGAACCCCGATGCCGTCAGGGGGTTCGTGAGGGCGTCCGCGCAAGCCAAAGACTTGCTGGCCAGATCCGATGACGAATGGCTGCGTCTGGCGCCGATCATTCGCGCGGAAGGCAAGGAACTGGAAAAACTGCGCGATCGCTATCGTCAGGGCATTCCCAGACGGTCGGTCGCCGAGGAAGCGGCTGACGCCGGCAGGCTATACCATGTGCTGGCGGCGATCGGCGGCGCGAAGCTGGTCGGCAGCGCGGCGGAGATGGCGCCCGGCACATTCTGGCAGGAACCCTGGAAATGACCGCATCGGAAACCGACGGCACGCGTGATGCCCCGCCGAGCATGTCCGGCCGACGCAGCCTGGCGACGGCACTGGCGCCCGCGCTGACCGTAGCGGTTTCCCTGCTCGGGCTTTGCCTGCTGTGGAACCTTGCGGCAGGCGTCTGGCCAAGCCGTGCCTTTCCAGGACCTGGGCAGGTCTGGCAGGTGCTTCTCAGGGAGGCTGCGAGCGGCGACCTCTTTTACCATCTCGGCGTGACCCTCGGCCGGGTCGCCGCAGCATATATCGTCGCAATGATCATCGGATCCGTCATCGGCGTTTTGCTCGGCAGCTATCGTCGCGTCGACCGTTTTTTCAACCCGTGGGTGATCCTGTTCCTCAACATCCCGGCGCTGGTGGTCATCGTCCTCGGCTACATCTGGTTCGGCCTCAACGAGGCGGCGGCGATCGGCGCGGTGGCGGTGAACAAGATCCCGAATGTCGTGGTGACGATGCGTGAAGGCGCCAGGACGCTTGATCCAAGTTATGCCGAGATGGCCACCGTCTATCGCTTCGGCCGCCTTGATCGCATCCGCCATATCCTGCTGCCGCAATTGCAGCCCTATCTTGCCGCCGCGTCGCGATCCGGCATCGCCCTCATCTGGAAGATCGTCCTGGTCG
>NZ_RZRA01001016.1:0-1906 GCF_003998945.1 Mesorhizobium sp. M7A.F.Ca.CA.003.01.2.1
GCGCTGGAAGGCGATCAAGTTTGCCACGATCAAGGACTATCAGGTCCGCGACAGAGCGGCGTAAGTCGCGCTTTTTCCTTCTCCCCGTTCACGGGGAGAAGGTGCCCGAAGGGCGGATGAGGGGCGGCGCGACCCTCGACTATCCTCTGGCAGCTTCCTCTATCTTGGCGATGTCGATCTTGCTCATCTGCATCATCGCCGACATCACGCGGCCGGCCTTGGCCCGGTCCGGATCCAGAAGCAGGCGCGGCAGCTGCTCCGGCACAACCTGCCAGGAGACGCCGAATTTATCCTTCAGCCAGCTGCATTGCGATGGTTGGCCGCCACCTTCGATGAGCTTGTCCCAGAAGTAATCCACCTCTTCCTGCGTCTTGCAGTCGATCGACTGCGACATCGCTTCGCTGTGCTTGAACTGCGGTCCACCATTGAGCGCCTGGAACTGCACGCCGTCGAGTTCGAACGTGGTCACCAACACCTTGCCTGCATCGGCGTGGCCTTCGGGCCAACGCATCACGCTCAGCACCTTGGAATTCTTGAAGATGGAGACGTAGAAGTTCATGGCCTCTTCGGCTCGGCCGTCGAACCACAGGCAGGTGGTGATCTTTTGCATGTCGTGCTCCTCGTGCTGTTTCGGTCGCTGTTCCTGTGAAACGGCTGACTCCGAATATGGTGCCATCTCCTTGCCGTCTGCCCAAGGACGGACATGCAGCGCGCCATCCGACAGTGCCACGCATTTTTTTGAGAGAATCTGGCGCATTGCAAAATTGTGGCCAGACCATACTTGCGCGTCTATAACGCCTGCGGTCCGAATTCAGCTCCGCCGCGCCAACCCCTGGGCTGCGGCCAGCCACCAAGGAAAAAACATGCCTGCCTATCGTTCCCGCACCACCACCCATGGCCGCAACATGGCCGGCGCTCGCGGCCTCTGGCGCGCCACCGGCATGAAGGACTCGGATTTCGGCAAGCCGATCATTGCGGTGGTCAACTCCTTCACCCAGTTCGTGCCGGGCCATGTCCATCTGAAGGATCTCGGCCAATTGGTCGCGCGCGAGATCGAAAAGGCCGGCGGCGTTGCCAAGGAATTCAACACCATCGCCGTCGATGACGGCATCGCCATGGGCCATGACGGCATGCTCTATTCGCTCCCGTCGCGCGAGCTGATCGCCGATTCTGTCGAATACATGGTCAACGCGCATTGCGCCGACGCCATGGTCTGCATCTCCAATTGCGACAAGATCACGCCCGGCATGCTGATGGCCTCGTTGCGCCTCAACATCCCGACCGTCTTCGTCTCCGGCGGTCCGATGGAAGCCGGCAAGGTGGTGCTCGCCGGCAAGACGCAGGCGCTCGACCTGGTCGATGCCATGGTCGCGGCCGCCGACGACAAGATCTCCGATGAGGACGTCAAGGTCATCGAGCGCTCGGCCTGCCCGACCTGCGGCTCCTGCTCGGGCATGTTCACCGCCAATTCGATGAATTGTTTGACCGAGGCGCTTGGCCTGTCGCTGCCCGGCAACGGCTCGACATTGGCGACGCATGCCGACCGCAAGCGTCTGTTCGTCGAGGCCGGCCACCTGATCGTCGATCTCGCCCAGCGCTATTACGAACAGGACGACGAAACCGCACTGCCGCGCAACATCGCCTCGAAGGGCGCTTTCGAGAACGCCATGACGCTCGACATCGCCATGGGCGGTTCGACCAACACCGTGTTGCATATCCTGGCTGCCGCGCATGAGGGCGAGATCGATTTCGATCAGGACGACATCGACGCGCTGTCGCGCAAGGTGCCGGTGCTGTGCAAGGTTGCGCCCGCCAAGTCCGACGTCCACATGGAAGACGTCCACCGCGCCGGCGGCATCATGGCCATCCTCGGCCAGCTCGACAATGCCGGCCTGCTCAACCGCGA
>NZ_RZRA01001017.1:0-1905 GCF_003998945.1 Mesorhizobium sp. M7A.F.Ca.CA.003.01.2.1
GGTTTCGACGGCGTGGTCTGGTATCGCCTCACCTTCGACAGGCCCGACGCGGCCGAGCCGCTAGGCCTCGCGCTGAACTACTGGACACTGGCCGGATCGATCTCTGTCAACGCCGCGGAACTCGGCCGCGACGAATTCCTCGTCGAGCCGTTGACGCGCTCATGGAACGTGCCCCGCTACTGGCAGCTCGCTTCCCCGGTCCTGCATGCCGGCACCAACACGCTGCTGATCAGGGTCTCGGGCCTAGCGCCGTACCAGCCAGGCCTTGGTCCGGTCCTGATCGGCCCGCCTTCGGCGACGCGTGCCCATTTTGTCCAGCAATTCTGGATTCGCCGCGAACTGCCGGTCTTCTATCTCGGCGTCACCGCGGCGCTTGGCACCTTCTTCTTCGTCGTCTGGCTGCTGCGCCGAAGCTTGAAGGCCTATGGCTGGTTCGCCCTGATGACGATTGCGTGGTTTTGCTATTCGCTCAATTTCGTGGTGACGAGCCCCTGGCCGTTCGCGGCGACCGACACCTGGCAGCGTTTTATCATGCTCTCCTTCATGGTCATGGCCGCCGCCTTCGTGCTGTTTGTCATCCGCTTTGCCGAGCGCCGCTTTCCCAGGGGGGAAGCCGTGCTGTGGGCCGCGCTGGCGATCGGCGCCGCGGCCCTGTTTGCCACACCGCATTCCCAACTCGGCCCGATGCTCAACCTGCTGGCCTTGTTCTGGTCGCTGCTTTACATCGGCGCCTGTTTCCTGTCGATCGGCCTGACCTGGCGCAGCAATCGGCTGGACCACATCGTCCTTCACATCGTCAACGCGCTCACCATCGTGGCCATCCTGCATGACCTGATGACCTATCTCGGCATCCTTCTTGGCAATGTCTACTACGTCACGCTGACATCCCACTTTCAGATGGTCGGCATGGCGCTGGTGCTGGCCTGGAACTTCGTCGCCAACATGCGCCGCATCGAGGGGTTCAACGATGAGCTCACGGCCAAGATCGAAACCGCCAGGGAAGAACTCGCCCTCACGCTGCATCAGCAGCATGAGGTCACCCTGGCCAACACCAGGCTGGCCGAGCGCGTCTCCCTTTCCCACAATCTGCACGATGGCATGGGCGGCACCCTGGTCAATTCGATCGCCATGCTGGAGCATGCGCCGCAGAACCTGCCGGCCGATCGCTTCCTGTCCGTCCTCAAGGAACTGCGCGACGAGTTGCGGGTCATCATCGACACCGCCGCCGACGACCAGACGGGCGGCCAGTCGCTGGCCGAGTGGATCGCGCCGCTGCGCCGCCGCCACACGCTGGCATGCGAAAGCCGCGACATCGATTGCGTGTGGAACCTGACCGGGCTGGAGGACTGCCACCTGTCGCTCGCGCGAAGCCTCGATCTCGTCCGCATCCTGCAGGAAGGCCTGACCAACGTGCTCAAGCACAGCCAGGCAAGCCGCGTCGTCATCGACCTGCACCGGCGCGGCGAGACGCTGAGCCTGGCCATAAACGACAATGGCGTCGGCTTCGATGCCGCCTCGCAAGCGCCCGTCCCGGGCACCGGCCTGCGCTCGATGCGGGCACGGGCCGGACGGCTGGGCGGTACGCTCGACACGCGGTCGCGGCGCGGCGAAACCGTGCTGGCCTTGCATGTGCCCGCGGCCTGACCGGCCGATCCCGGCGCGGCGGGCATAGCTAGTTTCAACGATATCCGGCCTTGGTCTCGGGTGCTATGCCCGGGGACATGCACGACTGCGTCGGTGCTGATCTGGGGAGCTTGGCCTTGACAGGAATTGCCATCGTCTCGAAGCGAAGCCTGCTGCGCTCGACCGCTCTCGCGACCTGCCTCCTGGCCCCCCTGGCCTGGAGCCCCGCCATGGCCGACGGTGCTGGCGGACATGGCGGGGCTCCAGGCCAGGGGGGCCAGG
>NZ_RZRA01001018.1:0-1899 GCF_003998945.1 Mesorhizobium sp. M7A.F.Ca.CA.003.01.2.1
GCCCACGATAGGCTCACCGCCGGCTCCGATAATCAACGACCCAAAACCACGCCGAGCCGAGGTGGAGACCCGGCGCTCTCCCGATTCCGACCATTCAAACACTATGTCGGCGCCGGGCTCCTGGGCCACGAATTGCCACACGACCTCGATCCGTCCTGCCGGAGTGCCGAGAGCCCCATGCTTCACGGAATTGGTCGTAAGCTCGTGAACGATCATTGCGAAGCTCTCAGCCGAACCCTCAGCCATTTTTATTTCGGGTCCACTGATCGAAATGTCATGCGTCCCCATATAGGGCTGCAATTCCTGAACGATGAGGTCACGCAGGGAAGCCGACAGGCTGCCATCGCGTGAAAGAAGCAGATGCGTCGCCTGGAGTGCGCCGATCTTTTCGATCAGTGTCTGCTTATAGCTGGCGATATCATTGTCGGGGGCACCAACCATATTCACAAGCGCCGTGATCACCGGAAACAGATTGTTGAGCCTATGGCGCTGTTCAAGCATAGCCCGCTCTCGCTTCTTCGCCGCAGCCCGCAGCAGAATGGTTATGCGCCGATCGGTGAGATCCGCGGCGACTCCTATTCGCTGTGCACGACCGTCGCGCAATTCGTCCCGTCCCCGAAGAGCAATCCAGCGGATATGTCCGCCAGTTCGCCTGATGCGGATCTCAGCGTCATAGTCGGCGCCTGATGCAAGCTCTCCCGGGGCCATCAGATTAGGCAAGTCGGCCGGGTGAACGACCGCAGTCAATTCCTGCAATGGACGGCTCGGCGCGGGTGCCAGCCCCATCATTTCCCAGAACGCGGCTGAGCCCTTCACGGACCCGCTCTCGAAATCTATGCGCCATGTTCCCAACCGGCTTGACGATAGCGCCAGGTCCAACCATTCCTTCTGAGCCCGGAGTGCCTCGCGGGCGGTTCGCTCTCCCGATATGTCGTCCACCACTACAAAAATGCTTTGAGGGAGAGCATCGGCTGGCACGGCCAAAGACAGGGCCAATCTTGTCCACAAAATCGTGCCGTCTCTTCTCAGGAGACGGATCTCCGAGCCAAACGAAGTCGTGTCTTTCAGGCGAGTCAACGCTTCCGCCAAGGTGTGGTTGTCGTCGGGGTGGACGAGTGCGCTGAGCGGCAGACTTGAAAGCTCCTCCTCGACATACCCTGTCATCTCACCAAGACGCTTGTTGGACCGTTGCAACTCTCCGTTCTCATTCATGTTGGCAAAGCCAATGGCGGCACGTTCGAATGCCCAGCGAAACCTGTTTTCGGTTGCTTCCAAGGCCGCGAGTCTAGCCTCCGCAACCTGCAAAAGGGTGCGGTAGTCCTGCCTCTGCCGGTGGAAAGTCAGGGCGATCATCCCCCCTGCAACCAGCAGCAGAATGGCTTGAACCCAAAGGCCGACATCGATTGGATGGTGCAGGACATCCCGCGTCAACAAGCCGACGGCAACCATCACAAATGTTGCCGCAAGAGCGATCATGCGATCTTCGAAATATGAGATGGCAATAATGGCGGGAACAAACTCAAAAAAGCCGATGTCGTATGCCACAGAGGTCGGCAGCGCTGTCTCGACTGCAAGTGTCGCTATCAGGAGCGACATCGAGGCAAGGCGGGTCAGCAACTTGCCTGAGCTGTTCGGATGCAAACTGAGCGAATGCAAACGCATGTGCCAGACTATAACCTTCTGACTAGTCCGTCGAGATTAGACCGAAAAGCGTACAGACTAGTCCGACCGCAGGATTGTTCCCCGGGATTGTAGCGCGCATTTTGTCCGATGTCGGGGGCGGATCGGACCGCTACTCTCCAAGCGACCTGACTGACATGTTTAAGGCACCTCCTTTTGACTGGGAGGCGTTGCCGTTTTGCGGGAGGTAAGAAAATGGCACTGGTTGGTAGGCAAGAT
>NZ_RZRA01001019.1:0-1897 GCF_003998945.1 Mesorhizobium sp. M7A.F.Ca.CA.003.01.2.1
GCGTATGACTGCGGCTCGGCGACCGATTGCGAAGCCGACGGAGCGAGGCTAAGGAAAAGCATGTCTAGACTGGGCGACATGATCGGCTTGGAAGGCCCCACTTCAGCGGGACCTGCCGCATGAGTGCGCATGCACTCTACGTGACCGCCGCCTATGGCATCACTGCCGTGGTGCTGGCCGGATTGATCGGCTGGATCCTGCTCGACCAGCGGGCGCGCAAGCGTGAGCTTGCCGAACTGGAGGCGTCCGGCGTGAGGCGTCGCTCCGACAAGGTCGCCAAGCCATGAGCACCGAAACGGAAACGCCGCCGCCCAGTCGTCGCCTGTTCGTGCTTCTGCCGCTGCTGATCTTCCTCGGCCTGGCCGGACTGTTCCTGTCGCAACTGCTGTCGGGGCGCGATGCTTCGGAAGTGCCGTCGGCCCTGATCGGCCTGCCTGCGCCGCAAACCAGCCTGCCGGCGCTGGAGGGCTCAAACCTGCCGGGGCTCGATTCGAAAACCTTCGCCGGCAAGGTCACATTGGTCAACGTCTTCGCGTCGTGGTGCGCGCCATGCCGCGAAGAGCACCCGGTGCTTCTGGCGTTGTCGCAGGATAAGCGTTTCACCATGGCAGCGCTGAACTACAAGGACCGGCCCGAAAACGCACGCCGGTTCCTCGGCGATCTCGGCAATCCGTTCCAGGCGATAGGGGTCGACGAAGCGGGCCGCGCGGCGATCGACTGGGGCGTCTACGGCGTGCCGGAAACCTTCGTCATCGGCAAGGACGGCAAGATCGCCTACAAACATGTCGGCCCGCTGACGCCCGAGACGGTGCAGGCGTTGCTGTTGCCGCAGATCGACAAGGCACTGGCGGCGCATTGATATTCAGGTGATGCCGGCCTGCAAACAGCGGCTTCCTGCGCTTCCGGTGCTCGCGTACCAAAAGTACGCTCCGCTCCGGTTCTCGGAAACCACCGTTTTCGACTCGGCCTGACCTGAATCTCAACGCACCTTGGCGGCGCGTCTTATCGGGCTTGAGATCAGCCGTAGATCTGCTTGTGGATCTGGTAGAGCATTTCCGAGCGGTCGGCGCGCATGTCGGCCAGATCGCGGCTGGAAAAGCTGTCGATTTCGGCGACAAGGCGGTTGTAGTGCTTGCGCTTGGCAATGCTGTTGCGAGCGCGGGTCATGAGACTGTCGAGGATCATAGCAAGGTTCCTTTTTGGCGCCGCATTTCGGCGGCGGTTTCTTCCTCCCTTGATCGATACGAAGCATGACATAGTAATGGTGCATTGCAAAAAGAAGATGTTGCAATGCACCATTGCGCTGGACGCATAGCCGGTTAATGCGGCGCTAACGTCATGCGCAGAGCCGGCAAGCGATCTTTTGTGGGACACTGTGCGTACCCACATTGCCTTCTGTCCCTCCGGCTGGCTTGATCCCTGTCATTGATGCCGGGAGGAAAGCATGGCGGCCGCAGACTATTATGAAATTCTCGATCCGCGCTTCGCGCGCCTGTTCAACGGCAACGCGCAGGTCGAGAAGCTGTTCACCGGATGCCAGTGGGCGGAGGGGCCGGCCTGGTTCGCCGCCGGCCGCTATGTCGTCTGGTCCGACATCCCCAACAATCGCATGCTGCGTTATGACGAGACCGACGGCAATGTCAGCGTCTTCCGGCAGCCGTCCGGCAACTCGAACGGCAACACCGTCGACCGGCAGGGCCGGCTGATCACCTGCGAGCATTCGGGCCGCCGCGTCAGCCGCACCGAGTTCGACGGCTCGGTCACCACGATCGCGGCCAAATGGAAAGGCAAGCGGCTGAATTCGCCCAACGACGCGGTGGTGAAATCCGACGGTTCCATCTGGTTCACCGATCCAAGCTACGGCATCGATACGGATTATGAGGGCGACAGGGCTGAG
>NZ_RZRA01000101.1:0-8887 GCF_003998945.1 Mesorhizobium sp. M7A.F.Ca.CA.003.01.2.1
CGGTGTGACGGCTGCCGCGATAACGCCTCTGTTCACCCTGGCGGCATCAGCGAAGAAATACGGCCCGAAGGAAGGCAAGGAGATTGCGCCCGGTGTCAGGGTGGTTGAGGTCAGCACCGGCAACTCCGACATTCCCGCCTACAAGAGCATCGCAATTGTCGACGTGGTATTTCAGCCCGGCGCACACGCGCCTCAGACGGTGATGGACAACGATATGGTCTGCACCATTGCTTCAGGTGCGTTCACGATCAAGAAGGCCGACAAGGAATTCAAGCTCAAGACGGGTGACATGTACACCTGCGCCAAAGGCAAGACCGACGAGGCGACAAATACAAGCAAGGAGGTCGGCGTGCATCGGATCGCCGTCCTGATACCTGCCTAGCAAACCGGAATCCGGCCGGATGGGAGGTCGCATTCCGTCCGGCCGTCGCTTGCGTACACTAGGTGCTGACCTCGTCCGGCCAACGCCCTTCGGCAAGATCGGCAGGATTACGCCGCTGGTGCCAGCCGGGTCACAGCCGCATGTTCGCTTTCCTTCAGGCACAGTGCGATGCCGGCATTGGCTCTTGAAGGGCCAAGCCAGACCCGCGTAACATAGCGCCAAGTCAACCGCTCACATTGAGTCTGCTTTATTAGTCCGGGCTAACGTCCGGATTGGTTTGGATATTTTCCTTGAACACGCAAGCAACCAGCAGCGCACCGGAGCGCGGCAAATCGTTTGCCCATGTGGCGGAAGCCTCCTGGGGCAAGGGCCTCAGCACCTTGCTCCGCATCGTGCGCATGACGCTGCGCCATCCCTGGCAGGTCGCCATCACCATCGTCTCGACCTTCATCGCCGCGACGCTGCAGCTTTTCATTCCACGCCTGCTGGGACGCGCCATCGACCAGGCGCAAGGTGTGATGGCCGCGGGTGCCGGCGCTGCGGCGGAACAGGCGCTGTGGAACACGGCGCTGACGCTGCTCGTCGTCTCGATCCTGCGCGGCCTCTTCACCATGGCGCAGAACTACTATGGCGAGGCCGTCGGTCATCGCACCGGCTATGAACTGCGGCTGGCCTTCTACGAGAAGATCCAGCGCCTGAGCTTCGCCTACCACGACAGGGTCCACACCGGCGATTTGATCACGCTCGGCCTGCTCGATCTCGACGGCGTGCGCATGTTCTTCTCCACCGGCATTTTGCGTGTGGTGCTGCTCGGCGTGCTGATCGGCGTCGGCGCCTATCTCCTGATCAGCACCGATCTCATGCTCGGGCTGCTCAGCCTGAGTTTCGTGCCCCTCGTCGCCTGGCGGTCCTCGGTCACCCAGCTGGCGTTGCGCAGCACCTGGTTGACTTTGCAGGAGCGGCTGTCTGTGCTGAGCCGGGTGATGGATGAGAACCTCGGCGGCATCCGCGTCGTGCGGGCCTTTGCGGCACAGCGGCATGAGCTGGAAAAATTCGACCGCGCCAAGCTGTCGGCGCTGGAGCTTGCCAATCAGCGCGTCGACATCCGCGTCTCCAACACCAGCGCCATGAACTTCTCGTTCCTGGCCGCCATGGGGCTGGTGCTCTGGTTCGGCGGCCAGAAAGTGATTGCAGGCCAGATCAGCGTCGGCACGCTGGCCCAGTTCCTCACCTTCATGACCATCCTGCAGATGCCGGTGCGCCAGCTCGGCCTTATGGTCAACTCCTTCGCGCGCGCCTCGACCTGCGGCAGCCGGCTATTCGAACTGCTCGACGCCGAGCTCGACATCGAGGACGCGCCCGGCGCCAAGGATCTCGTCGTCACCGATGGCGTGCTGCGCTTCCACAATGTCGGCTTCCGCTACGAGGGCGCGGTCGACCGGCCGACTCTGTCGGGCATCTCCTTCGAGGCGAGGTCCGGCGAGACCATCGGCATCGTCGGCCCGCCAGGCAGCGGCAAGTCGACCATCGCGCACCTGATCCCGCGCTTCTACGACGTCACCTCAGGCGCGATAACCATCGACGGCCAGGACATCCGCAAGGTGACGCTGCAATCGTTGCGCAAGGCCGTCGGCGTCGTGCAGCAGGACGCGTTCCTGTTCACCACCTCGATCGAGAACAACATCGCCTACGGCAATCCCTGGGCGCGCGAGACCCGCATCGGGCAGGCAGCCGAGTACGCCCAATTGCACAATTACATCATGGGCCTCCCAGCCGGTTACACCACAGTCGTCGGCGAGCGCGGCGCGTCGCTTTCCGGTGGCCAGCGGCAGCGCCTGACCATCGCCCGCAGCCTGATGCTGCGGCCGTCCGTGCTGGTCTTCGATGATTCCACCGCGGCCATCGACGCCGGCACCGAACAGCGTATCCGGGCAGCGATGAAACGCTTCGCCAGGGATCGCGTGACGCTCATCATCTCGCACCGGCTGAGTTCGCTGATGCATGCCGACCAGATCCTGTTCGTCGAGGGCGGCCGGATCGTCGAGCGCGGCACGCATGAGGAGTTGCTGGCGCTCGGTGGACGCTACCGCGCGCTCCATGACCTGCAGTTGCGGCCGGACGATGAGCGGCCCGTGGCGGGAGCCGCGTGATGCAGACACCGGCCGACGACGAGGAGGAAGACACCAGCGGGCCACCGACAAAGGCGGTCGTGGGCTCGCACCGCGACGACGAAGAGGTCTTCGGCAAAGCTTATGACCCTCGCATCGTGCGGCGTATCTGGAGCTTCGTGAGGCCGTATCAGAACCGGATTTTCATCTCAGTCGCCGCGGTGCTGGTGTTCACGCTGACCCAGCTGGCGATCCCGCTGGTCATCCGCTACGCCATCGACCACGGCATGACGGCTGGCAAGCTCGACCAATCGGTAATGATCGCCGCGATCAGCGCTTTCGCCGTGATCATCCTGATCAACTATGCTGCCAGCTATGTGCAGGAAAGCGTCGTCGGCAAGGTGGCCGAAAACGTGCTGTCGGACCTGCGCCGCGCCATGTTCAGCCATCTGCAACGGGTCTCGCTGAGCTTCATGGACAAGACCGAGGTCGGCCGGCTGATGTCGCGCCTGCAGGGCGACGTCAATTCGATGCAGGAATTCCTCGAAACATCGGTGATGTCGGTAGGCGACATCGTGCTGTTGTTCGGCATCGTCAGCGTGCTTTTGTGGCTCGATTTCCGACTGGGCCTGCTGACGCTGTCGACCATGCCGGTGCTGTTCATCGTGCGCCTTTTCTGGCTGCCGCGCGCCAAGGTCGCCTTCATGGCCGCGCACGAAACCAACTCGATCGCCAACGGCGCACTGGCCGAAGGCATCCATGGCGTGCGCACGGTGCAGAGCCTCGAGCGCCAGCACGTCAATTTCGACCTCTACGACGAAAAGGTGCTGGCCAACCTCAATGCCCATTTGAGGTCGGCGAAATACGCGCAGGTAATGGTGCCGATCGTCGACACGCTGACCGGCATCGCCATGGCAACTGTCATCGTCGTCGGCGGGTCGATGGTGCTCTCGCACAGCCTCGACATCGGCGTCATGGTGGCGTTCCTGTTCTACATCCAGCGCTTCTTCGACCCGATCCGCTCGCTGACCATGCAATACAGCGTCATGCAGCGCGCCATGGCTTCGGGCCAGCGCATCTCCGAAGTGCTCGACGTGCCGGTCGATGTCAGCGACAGGCAAGGTGCGGTGGCGCTGTCGCGCGATATGGACGGCTCGGTCGAGTTCAGGAACGTCACTTTCGGTTATAGGCCGAACCAGCCGGTGCTGAAGAACATCTCCTTCCGCGTCAACCCGGGCGAGACCGTAGCCCTTGTCGGCCCGACCGGATCGGGCAAATCCAGCTCGATGGCGCTGGTGCACCGCTTCTACGATGTCTGGTCGGGTGAGGTTCTGGTCGGCGGCCATGATGTGCGTGACCTCACCCAGGATTCGCTCGGCGATCAGGTGGCGATGGTGCTGCAGGAGCCGTTCCTGTTCTCCGGCTCGGTGCTGGAAAACATCCGCTACCACAAGACATCAGCCAGCCGCGAGGAGGTGGTCCGCGCCGCACAAGCCGTCGGCGCGCACGATTTCATCGAGAACCTGCCAGATGGCTACGATACCGAACTCGAGCAGCGCGGCGGCAATCTCTCGCTGGGCCAGCGCCAGCTGATCAGCTTCGCGCGCGCGCTGGTGGCGGATGCAAAGATCCTGGTGCTCGACGAAGCCACGGCCAGCATCGATTCCTACACCGAGATGCTGATCCAGAAGGCGCTGATCACGCTGCTGGAAGGCCGCACCGGGCTGGTCATCGCCCACCGTCTGGCCACTATCCGCGGCGCCGACCGCATCATCGTGCTGCAGAACGGCGAGATCGTCGAAAGCGGCAACCACGAACAGCTGATGGCAAGAAAAGGCCTCTACGCCCGCCTCTACAACATGAACTACGCCTCGTTCGACGACATTTCCGAAGGCGAGCTGGAACTGGACGCGGCAGTCGGCAAGGCGACGTGATTGGACCTGCAAACGACCGCAGGCGCCTAGGCCATTTCGGGGCGTTTTGAACCCTCGCGGATGGCCTTGTGCACGCCGCGTTGCAGATCCATGAATACAGGGCTTTCCATCACCTCTTCGCGGCGCGGGCGCTCGATATCCACGTTGAATGTCTGCGTGATACGTCCCGGGCCGATGCCCATGACGACGATGCGGTCCGACAGATAGACGGCCTCCTCCACATCATGGGTGACAAACAGGACGGTCAACCTGTGTTCCTCCCAGATCTGGGTCAGCAGTTCCTGCATCTGATGCCGGGTCAAGGCATCGAGCGCGCCGAAGGGCTCGTCCATCAACAGCATCTTGGGCCGGTAGGAAAGCGCGCGCGCAATGGCGACGCGTTGTTTCATGCCGCCCGAGAGTTCGGCTGGATAGCGGTCCGCACTACCAGACAGCTTGACGAGTTCGAGATGCTCCAGCGCGATCCTGCGGCAGGTCGGGCGATCGTAACCAGCGGCCTTGAGCGCAAACTCGATGTTCTGCCGCGCCGTCAGCCAGGGAAGCAGCGTGTAGGACTGAAAGACGACGCCACGGTCGAGTCCAGGCTGCAGGATCGGCGCGCCATCGATGCTGAGATCGCCCGCGTCGAAGTCCTGCAGTCCGGCCACGATCGACAGCAGCGTGCTCTTGCCGCAGCCCGACGTGCCGACCAGGGAGACAAACTCGTTGTCGGCAAGATCCAGGTTGATACCGCGCAGCACTTCCGTGCGCCGCTCGCCCGTGCCGAAGCTCTTGTGGAGACCGGCGATCCGCAATTTGGGGCTCATCGGCTGGACCTCATTGCGAGCGGCCCTCTTGCTTGAACAGCACCTTTTCCAGCGCCTTCATCACCTGGTCGGTGATGAGGCCGAGCAGGCCGAGCAGCAGGATGTAGCCGATGATGGTGTTGGTCTGGAAATAGCGCTGGGACACGGTGATGCGATAGCCGAGCCCCGAAGTGGCGGCGACGAGTTCGGCCAGCACCAGCCAGGTCCATGCCCAGCCCAAGCTGATGCGCAGCGTATCCCAGATGCCCGGCAAGGCGCTGGGCACGACGATGCGCGTCAGGATCTTGCGATCCGGCAGGCCTAGCGTGCGCCCAAGGCCGATGAAATCGGCTGGAACCCGTTTTACATTGTCCATGATCATCAGCACCTGCTGGAAGAACGTGCCGATGAAGATGATCAGGAATTTCTGCGAATCGCCGGTGCCAGCCCAAAGGATGGAGAGCGGCACGAAAGCGACGACCGGCATGTAGCGGATGAAATCCACCAGCGGCTCGATGGCCGCTTCCCAGGAACGGAAACTGCCAATCAGCACGCCGATCGGTATCGACAGGGCCGAGGCGATGAGGAAGCCGATGGAGATACGGTACATCGAGGCTTTGAGGTCCAGCCACAACGTGCCGTCGGCCGCGAGCTTGGCGATCTGCATAGCGACGCTGCCCGGCGATGGCAGGAAGATCGGCTTTACCAATCCCAGTCCGGTCGCCGCCCACCAGGCAAGGCCGAGCCCGACGAACACGGCCACCGCGATCACCAGGAAGCGCGACCTGGCGATGGGCACGCCGATGCCGGAGGATCGGCGACGCCTCGCCTGTTTCGTGGGACGAGCCGGATCCGTTTGAGCGGGACGCTCCCCGGGCATCTGCGTCACCACCGCGATCCGGCCTTGGTCATTCCGCCGCCTTGACGAACGACGGGTCGATCATCTGCTCCGGCGTCACATCGGCCTGCAGCAGCTTGGCGTTCTTGGCGGCGGCTTCGACATCGGCGAAGGTCTTGGTGGTGAAATCACCGGTCAGCGCCGCCTTGTTTTCGGCGAGTGAGTAGTAACGCACGCCGTCAAAGGCGGTGTTGAGGTCCTTGACGTCCGAACCGACAGCCTTGGCGATGATGGCGCGCCCACCGGGCGTATCGGCATTGTAGTCCTTGAGCGCTGCGTCCCAGCTTTTGATCATGGCCAGCACTTGGCCGGGCCGCGACTTGATCACCTCGTCACGCACCACCAGCACGTCGCTGATCAGGCCGGGATCCTCGCCGGCGGTGAACAGCAGCTTGAGGTCCTTGTTCTGCGCCATGGCGACGGTGAGGTACGGTTCATAGGTCACCGCGACCGGCACCTGGCCGGCGATCAAGGCGCTGCCGGCGTCGGACGCAGGCATCGGAACCGGCTTCACATCGTCGATCGACATGCCGTTCCTGGTGAGCGCGTATTTGAGCAGGATGTCGCTCGTCGTGCCTTCCTCGAAGGCCACCTGCTTGCCCTTGAGGTCCGCGATGGAGGTGACGTCCTTGCCAGCGATGATCGCGTCGGCGGTCATGGAGACGTCGAGCAGCAGCACGATCTTCACCGGCAGGCCGGCCGCAACCATGCCCATCGCCGTGT
Source organism: Mesorhizobium sp. M7A.F.Ca.CA.003.01.2.1 (assembly GCF_003998945.1). NCBI lineage: Bacteria > Pseudomonadati > Pseudomonadota > Alphaproteobacteria > Hyphomicrobiales > Phyllobacteriaceae > Mesorhizobium > Mesorhizobium sp. M7A.F.Ca.CA.003.01.2.1. Next base: position 6,831 of record NZ_RZRA01000101.1, read on the forward strand.
GGGTGGCGATGTTGGCGGCGTCGAGCTGGCCGCTTGCAAGTGCTGCATTGATGTCCTTGTCCTCGGCGAAGTTGACGATCTGGACGTCGCTCAGCCCGTTCGTCTTGAACAGGCCCTTGGCCTCGGCGACATGCCACTGGCCATAGCCGAGCCAGGGCTCGATGCCGATCTTGAACGCTCCTGCCTCGGGCGTGGTGGGAATGGCCGCATCGGCCGCGTAGGCCGCCGGGGCGGCGGCGAGCCCGATGGCGGCGGCCATCACGAGCGCGCGAAATTGTCCTGTTAGGTTACGCATCATCCTTGTTCCCCTTGATGATCGGACCGCTTTTTCTGACTGAGGTAGCCGGTCCGGTGAGACTGCGGGTTTCTGCTCTTGCGGCACTGTGCCTCGGCGTCTTACCTGCCACTTCATGGTGAAGTGCGCGGATATTTCAGCGTCAGCGGGAGCGGATGTCAAGGCTAAAATACATACATGCATATACAAGTTGGAAAGACTCAATTTTTACGCGCTCCGGGATCGATCCGGTCTAGAAAATCGGTCACCCGATCGGTTCCGGCAACAGGTTCGCTGCCGACCATGACCGCCACCGAAAAGGCAATAAGGGAAGAAACCGGCGTGTGGCTGCGTGCGCCGGCGCGCAGGTTCATGACCAGCGTCGGCGACAGGAAGAGACCGGCCCGGAGCACCGCGCGCCAATCGGCCGGCAGCATGCCGCGCCGTTTGAGCTCAAGCAGCAATGGCCGCCACAGCGCTGTGGCCTTGACCTCCAGCAGGTCGCGGCGGACCGGGCTCAGGTCCCAGTCCGTGTCGACATGGAGCAGGTTTCCGTCCAGCCGCGCATGGGCGCGAAAAGCCTCGGTCGCGGTCGCCGGATCATAGAGCCAGAACGGGTGGGCGAAGATGTTGTGGAACGTCGCCTTCACCTCCGCCAGCAGCGTCGGGATATGCGAGCCTGCAAAGGCAGGATCGAAGAAGGACAGCTCCGCCCTCCCCGCCTTCGCCGTGTACCAGACATTGGCGTTGTGGGCGTCGCCATGCGCGACCACGCCGCCTGCATCGGCAAGCCGGTCCGGCCGCAAGCGCACTGCGGCGGCATCGAAAAGCTCACCGACGCTGTCGGTGTACTGCTCGCCATTGATGACGAATTTCAGCCGGGAAAACCGATCCCAATCCAGCTCGGCACCGGGAAAGACGAACGGCTTGCCGACATAGAAATCGGCCAGCCGGCCGCCTGGCGACAAGCGTGTCTCGGCATCGATCAGCCGCTCATGAAACAGCCTGTGGATCGGTTCCGCCGCCACCTCCTCGACGGTTACCGGATGCAGCGTTTCGAGATAGACCTTGAGCAGCCTGGCCGACAGGTCGCGCTCGGCAAGAACGGCTTCTCGCCGTTTGCCGGCATCGTCCTGCGCATCCAGCGCGAACAGCACATCCGAAAACCTCGGATCCGTGCGCCGCCGATAGACAAGGATCTGCTCGCCCGGTTGGGCCGACATATGCACGGGTTGATCAACCGGCAGGCCGGCGCGCGACAGAATCTCGGCGCGGTAATACTCGCCCGTCATCGCCTCTTCCCGCTCCTCCTGATGGAACTTGAAGAAGTAGGCCTTGCCGTCGTCCTCGAAGAAGCCGTTCAACGAATTGAGGCTGTATTTATCGAAGTTGATGCGGACATTGCGGGGGCGCATCGCGAACAGGTCGCCCAGCAATGCCGCCAGCGCGCTTTGTGCTTCGGCAACATCATGCTGCGCGAGTGCCCGGATCCGCGCCGTGCGGCTCGGTGCCGGCGTCATCTGTCGCTCTTGCATTCGACCTGCTTCCGTCAGCTGCTTTTTGAAGGGGAATAGCGGCTGCCGAGCGAGTAGCGGCTGCCGGCATAAGTCAGCTTGCTGATCGTCGCCACCACCGCGCCCGTCCATGTCCGGCGGTGCAGGAAAAGGCAGCAGGCGCCGACATCGATGCCCAGATGCCGCGCCGTCTCGGCATCCGCCGGGATGGCGGAAATGATATGCTCGACCTCGGTCACCGGGGTTTTCTGCATGAGGTAGTCATAGGT
>NZ_RZRA01001020.1:0-1896 GCF_003998945.1 Mesorhizobium sp. M7A.F.Ca.CA.003.01.2.1
GTCCTTGCAGCATCTCCAATGCCAAGCCTTCGGCGGCGTGGCCTGAAAACAGGAACACGGGAAAATGCGCGGCCGCCAGAGCTTTGGCAAAATCATTGAAATTCGACACCGGTTGCGATGTACGCCGCCCTTTGTACTGTGCCCTCAGTGCCGCCAGCGTGGCGGTGAGGCTAGCTTGGCCACAGGAAAGTTGCGTTGCCTTGCGTCCGCCGTTCAGCGGCGGCACAGACATCCCGTTTGGGCCTACCACGAAGAACGCGCGCTGGTTGCCGGTCGAGAGGTCGGGAACCGTCCCGGCAAGTTCGCCGACAAGACCATGATGGATCCGCGGGAGCTCGCCCACGATCACCACGACATCGGCACGCCGGCGCGTCTCTCCGGGGGCGACGGTCATTGCCCCCTTGTCGGTAAAAAGCGCGGTCTCTCGGGCAAGTGCCGCACCATCGGCATGGTCGTATGCCGCGCCAGCCCGCTCAGCCAGCGCGATCGCCGCCCTCGTGCCATCTATATCCGTATCAAAGCTGAAAACCGGGCACCGACTTGACGACAATAGCGACGCGGCATGCGCAGCCGCGTGCTCAATCAGCGCTTCCCGGTTGCCGATCCAAGCAACCGCCATTCGCTAAACTACTTTCTGGTGCCGGCTCGATCCTAGACGAAACTGGATTGGCCGTGAACCCCACCCTGCAGCGGATCAGCGAATGTTTTCATACGCGTCAACAAATTCCGACCCTGCTTAGTCATATTTGACGTAAGCGAAGCGTTGATCGGTCAGTGGAGTGCCCTCCAGTGCCCCGCCTTCCTTGGCCGGCTGCCACTGGACAACGTCCTCGATCTTTTTCGCCAACTCGAAATCCTTGTCGGTAATGCCTTTCGCCGCGTGATTCGTCAGGCGCACCTCGACCCAGGCATAGGAGGCGGTGATATCAGGATGGTGCCACGCCGCCTCGGCGAGATGACCAACCGTGTTGATGACCATGAGCGTCGATTTCCAGCTGTGGGTCTTGTATTTGCGCCGGATCCAGCCGTTTTCATAACGCCATTTCGGCAACTCCTTCTCAAGCCGGTCGGCGATCTCGGCTTCCGAATAGACCTTTTCCTTGACTGTCTCGTTCATCTCGACCTCCGCGAATTGCTCGGTCTGTCACACGCCGGAGCCGGCAAACACGTATGCGTTCTCTTTGGCTTGCCCCATCGACGAAAACAGTTATCATGGTACCGGGCACCTAAACTTCCATGATGCATCCATGATGCACCCATCGGGGGGCAGATGTCGAATTCTGTTACCATACGAGTGCCCGCTCGCCTGCACCTTGGCTTCCTTGATCTCAATGGCGATGCTGGACGGCGGTTCGGCAGCGTCGGGCTTCCATTGAGCGAACCCGAAACCGTCGTCACCCTGTCGCGGTCCAGCGAGACCATCGTCGAAGGCTCCGAGAGCACCCGCGCCAGCGAGCATCTATCGACGCTCTGCAAGCATCTTGGCATTCGCGGCCAGCACCATCTGGTGGTAGAGCAGTCGATCCCCAGTCATGCGGGTCTGGGCTCCGGCACACAGATCGCCCTTGCCGTCGCCTCGGCGTTGCGCACGCTCCACAATCTGCCTCTGGACATCGCCGGCGACGCTAACCTGCTCGAGCGGGGCGGCCGATCCGGCATCGGCATCGCAAGTTTCGAAGACGGCGGCGTCATAGTCGACGCCGGCAAGAACGACCGCGGCGGAACGCCTCCGGTCGTCGCGCGGCTGCCGTTTCCGGAAGAGTGGCGCGTCCTCCTCATCCTCGACCATTCCGGGCATGGACTGCATGGAGCAGCCGAGGTTGCGGCGTTTCGCTCGCTGCCGCCATTCCCAACGGCAGGCAGTGGGGAGATCTGCCGGAGGGTGCTGATGGGCAT
>NZ_RZRA01001021.1:0-1895 GCF_003998945.1 Mesorhizobium sp. M7A.F.Ca.CA.003.01.2.1
GCCTATGGCCGTCTCGGCGCCTCCGACGACGCCATCGCCGATGCCGCGCGGCGGGCGCAGCTCGACGGCATGATATCAGGCCTGCCGGCCGGTTATGATACGATCATCGGCGAGCGCGGCGTAAAACTGTCCGGCGGCCAGAAGCAGCGGCTGGCGATTGCCCGTATGTTCTTGAAGAACCCGCCGATCCTGATCCTCGACGAGGCGACGTCGGCGCTCGACACCGAGACCGAGCGCGAAATCCAGAAGTCGCTGGCCGAACTTGCCGAGGGCCGAACCACGCTGGTCATCGCACACCGGCTGGCAACGATCCGCGGCGCCGACCGCATCGTCGTCGTCTCGGAGTCGGGCGTCGTCGAGCAGGGGTCGCACAGCGAACTGATCCGTGCCGGCGGCATCTATCGACGCCTGCACGACGCCCAGCATCTGGTGTCATCGCGTTGATCCACTATGGTAGCGGCCAAGCAGGGAGCCCCCGGATGATCAAGGCAACGCCCTTCGACTTTCCCTTTGACGGCAGGCTGGTGGCCGAAAACACCGCGCTGATCGTCATCGACCTGCAGCAGGATTTCCTGTCGACGACGGGCTACTTCGCCAGGCAGGGCTATGACCCGTCGCCTCTGAGGGCGATCCTGCCGACGGTGAGCCGGCTGATCGCGGCCGCGCGCAGGGCCGGCGTCAGGGTCATCCATACCAGGCAGGGCTATAGGGCCGACATGGCCGATATGACGCCTTACGAAAAATGGCGCCGCAAGCGCTCCGGTCTCGACGGCACCGATATCCTGCTGCGCTCGGGCACGGGGTTCCAGATCGTTCCGGAGATCGACGTGGCACCGCACGACATCATCGTCGACAAGACCTGCAACAGCGCCTTCACCTATACGGATTTCGAGCTTGTGCTCCGCGCGCAAGGCATCACGCATCTCATGTTTTCCGGATGCACGACGGATGTCTGCGTCCACACCACGCTGCGCGAAGCCTGCGACCGCAAGTTTCAATGCCTGACGATTTCCGACGCCTGCGCCAGCGGCGACAAACAAGCCCACGAGGCCGCGCTTCATATGGTGACGGTCGAAGATGGCGTCTTCGGCGCGCTGGCGGATTCGGGCGCTGTCATTGAAGGCCTGTCGCGGCTTGGCGACAGGCCCGAGGCAACAAAAGGCTGAAGGACTTCAGCCCGTTGCGCGCGTCTCCAATCCTGCACGAGACGCATATGCTCCAGGCTGGAATGCCTCGTGTTCGCGACGCGCCAGCGAATTGCGCAGCAGGGCGATCGTTTCCCGGCCGAGCGTTGCGATCTCGCGTGGCGTGTCGACGCCGACAATCATGAATTCATCGATCCCGAGGGCTGCATAGGCAAGCAGCGACAGGGCGGCCTGGGCTGGCGGCCCGGCAACATCGACCGCCTTGTGGCCGGAGGCGGAAGCACCCTGGTGAATCCCGACCGGAAGCGCGAAGCGCAGCTTGCCGGCCCGGCCATGTTCGGCGGCGGAGCGACGCACCCGCTCCATCAATTGCCGGATCTCGTCGATCGAGCCCGGCGCCAGTTCAAAGACATCGGCATGCCGGCCGGCCACCTTGAGCGCCGTTCCGGACTGCCCGCCCATGCGGATGACCAGGTCGGCGCCGTGCGGTCCCTTGCGCGGCACGTAGCCGCCCTTGATGCTGTAGAACGTTCCTTCGTGGTCGAAGGGCCGGTCGTTCGACCACAGCCGCTTCAGCAGCACCAGATATTCGTCTATTCGCTGCCAGATGACGGTGTGCCCGACCGGCCGTGTTTCGGCGTCGGCATCGCTCAGCGGCTCGCTGATCATTCTCAGCGCCAGGCGTCCGCCGCTTTGCCTGTCGATCGACGCCAGTTGTCGGGCCGCCACAGTCGGTTCGACCACGCCCGC
>NZ_RZRA01001022.1:0-1895 GCF_003998945.1 Mesorhizobium sp. M7A.F.Ca.CA.003.01.2.1
CGTCTTCGCCGCGAAAGCGCATGGCGGCGAATTCGAAGAACTCGCGCCCGAGCAGATAGCCGTTGACGATGAAGAAGGCGGCTATGTTGACGCCCGGCACCAAGAGAAGCAGCAGCGCGACGATGTTGCCGAGAATGACGACACCGAGGAATCGCGCCGACAGCACCAGCGAGCGCAGCGCCGGCATGGCGCGGCCGGTCGGATCGCCGGGATAGTCGGTGCGCTCGACCACTTCGGCGATATCGTCGAGGAACAGGCCAGCGACAACAGCCGTCACCGGCGCGATGAGCAACGCCATGCCGAAGGCAAGCGCTATTGCCGCGATGATGCCGCCGAGCCACCCGGCCCAGGACGGCATGCCGGGCAACAGCGTCTGCAGCCACGGCAGCGCCAGCCACTCGACGAGGCTGGTCAGGCCGAACCACAGAGCCACCAGTGCCAGCACGGTCAAGCCCAGCGTCTTGACGAACACGGCCCGGAAGGGAGGCGAAATCAGCTCGAGGGCCGCAGCGCGGGCAGCGTCGAAAATCACCTTGTCACACCCCCGGTTAGCGGACGCCGCCTAAAAGGCGGATGCTTCCGAGATAGGCAGCGCAGGCCATGAGCACAAGCGGGCTGGCGTTTACCGCGCAAACGCCGGCTTTCGAACCGGGATGGTCATGGCAGCGACCCCGGCCACGACAAAACCCATGCCCAGCCATGCCGTCGAACCAAGACTTTCGCCGAGGAAGAGAGCGCCGATGCCGACGCCGATCGGCACGCGCAGATAGGCCTGCGAGGTGGTGCCGACCGAACCCAGCGTGTGGATGAGGCGGAAATAGATAACGAAGGCCAGCGCGGTGGAAAAGACCGACAGGCCGAGCAGGGCCAGGATCGACGCGGTCGATGGCGCCAGCGTCCACGGCTGGTCGAACACCAGACTGAGCGGCACGAGGATGACGGCGCCGCACAGCATGGAACCGGCGGCCGGTAGCATTGGGTCGAGGCCCTTGAAACCGCGGCCGAAAATGGCGGCCCCGGCATAGCAGACCGTCGCGGCGACGATTGCCAATTGCGCCCACAATTCATGACCGAGGCCACCCAGCGCCTGCGTGCCGATAATGAGGCAGATGCCGGCAATGCCGGCGCCCACACCGATCAGTTTGCGCAAGGTGACCGGCTCGTGGCGGGTGATGAGCGCGGTCAAGAGGAAGGTGAAGATCGGTGAGGTCGCGTTGAGGATGGTGGCGAGGCCGGCATCGACCGAGCGTTCGGCCGCGGCGATCAGGGTGAACGGAATAACGCTGTTGAGGCAGGCCTGGAAGGCGAAGCGGCGCCAGCTTGCAGCATCGCCCGGCAAGGCGAGCCCGCGCCAGCGGATGATGGCCAACAGGATGCCGCCGGCGATCAGGGTGCGGGCGGCAATGAAGGTGACCGGCGGGATGGTTTCGACGCCGATCTTGATGAAGGTGTAGGAGGCGCCCCAGAGCACTGCCAGCACGACGAGCAGTACCAGGTCGGTGGTCAGATCGTTTTTTGCAGGCTCGTTCTTCGTCGACATGCTTTTTGTAGACATTGGGGGCTGGCTCGCCTTCGAAGCGGGATCGTCTGATCCAGGCTTATAGGCGGTGCGGCGATGAAATGCTTCGGCCACGGTCGAATTGTCATAGCGCCTCGCGGCTGATGCCCCTTTGCCTGTTCCGCCAAAGTTGCGTGTCACGCCCTAGGCAAACCGGTTTCAAATCGCTAGACCCGCGCCGGGCCGGCGTGGCAAGAAGCCGGCTCGGGTTTTTGGCGGAGATTTTGATGCCGGATTATGACGTGCTTTGCATCGGCAATGCCATTGTCGACATCATCGCCCAGTGCGACGAGGAATTCCTCGAGACCAACGGCATCATCAAGGGCGCGATGAACCT
>NZ_RZRA01001023.1:0-1894 GCF_003998945.1 Mesorhizobium sp. M7A.F.Ca.CA.003.01.2.1
CCCGGCCGCGCCTATGCGGCCGACGCGCTGGCGCAGGGCATGATCGGCGGCCGGACGGGCTTCGATGGAGCCGAGCGCTACCAGTATGGCGCCGACACGCCGGAAGGCCGCGCCATCGAGGCGGCCAAGGCGCTGAAGGGCGCCGGCAAGGCGCCCGCCAAGATCGTGCTCGGCCTGTCCGACGGCTCGATCGGCCAGCTCACGCAGCCGTTCCCGGCCGGTGCGCCGTCGATCAAGGAGCTGTGGGAAAAGGAAACCGGCATCGCGATCGAAATCGTCGGTTTGCCGAACGGCCAGGAATTCACCAAGACGATGCAGGACATCTCCACCAAGGGTGGGGCCTACGACATCTATTCGACCGAATGGAACCGCCTCGGCGACCTCGCCGAAACCGGCGGCATCGCCAAGCTCGATGACTTTGTCGCGCAGCACAAGCCCGAATGGGACGATCCCGTCAGCGGTTATGTCAACGGCGCCAAGGGCGTGTCGCTGCTCAACAAATACCGCGGCTCCAACTATGGCGTATCGCTGGATGGCGACTTCCAGACCTGGGTCTACCGCACCGATTTGTTCGGCGACGAAGCCGAGAAGAAGGCCTTCAAGGACAAATACGGCTACGATCTGGCGCCGCCGAAGACCTGGAAGCAGCATGGCGACATCGCCGCCTTCTTCCAGCGACCGGACAAGGGCCTGTTCGGCTCGACCGACCTGCGCAACCAGGGTTGGGGCTATACCAATTGGTACCAGCGCTATGTCTCGATGGCTTCGCCCAACCAATTCCTGTTTGGCGATGACGGCAAGCCGATGATCAATTCCGAGCAAGGCATCGCCGCCACCAACGAATATGTCGCTTCGCTCGCACATCATTCGCCGGATGCGATCTCCTGGGGCTGGCCGGAGCAATACGGCAACTTCGCCAAGGGTGGTGCGGCGATGACCTGCGCCTTCTCCAACCTGCCGAAATTCCTCGACAATGCCGGCAACAAGGATTCGGCCGTCACCGGCAAGATCGGCTCGATGCTGCCGCCAGGCCGCGAGATCGACGGCAAGCTGATCAGCCGTTCCGTGCTGTGGTTCTCGCTGACCGGCATGGTTTCGTCGCAGTCGAAGAACCAGGAGGTTGCCTATCTCCTGCTGCAATGGCTGGGCTCGGCCCGTATCTACGCCTGGATGAGTGCCAATCCCGGCGGTTATCTGGACCCGTTCCGGCTTTCGGACTTCTCCGATCCGCTGGTGCGCCAGACCTATCATGCCTACCACATGGACGTCGTGCGCGAGACGGTGGCGCGCACCGTGCCGACCATCAACTATCCCGGCGCGACAGCCTTCCACAATGCGCTCGACGAGAACCTCATGGCGGCGCTGACCAAGGCCAAGACATCCGAGCAGGCGATGGCCGATACCGAGGCGGAGTGGAAGAAGATCGTGCGGCGCACCGGCGAGGACAAACTGCTCGAAGCCATCAAGACCAACAAGGAGGCCTGGCCGACAGTTCTCGACCCGATCGTCTGATCCATCTCCCTGGATCACATCGAAGGAGGGGAGGAGCCTGCTTTTCCCCTCCGCCCACAGCGCCACCAGCAAAGCCGCCAGATGAAGCGTTCCGTTCCTTTCCTGATATTCCGCTATGCCGCGATCTTCGCGGCCATGGCGGTGACGCTGGTGCCGATCCTGTGGATGGTATCGATGGCGTTCAAGCCGATCGCCGAATGGTCGGCGACCGGCGCCGACCTGACCTGGTGGCCGAAGAACCCGACGCTCAGCAATTTTCGTTTCGTCTTCGGCGAGTCGACCAACAATTTGATCGTCACGCTCGACCGTACCGCGCTGAAGCCGATCCTCGCATCGCTGCTGTCGGCGGGTTTCGGCACGGTGATTGCCATGTCGGCGGGGC
>NZ_RZRA01001024.1:0-1893 GCF_003998945.1 Mesorhizobium sp. M7A.F.Ca.CA.003.01.2.1
ACCTTGCTCGCCGGCATCTTGGTTGGCGCGCTTTTCGGCATCGAGTTCCTTTGCCTCTATGTCGGCCTGGAGCATACGACCGTTGCCCGCAACACGCTGCTGGTCAACACCATGCCGTTCTGGATGCTGCTCGGCGGCCATTTCCTGCTCGGCGAGCAGATCACGTTGAGAAAATTCCTTGGCCTGCTGCTGGCCTTTGCCGGCCTTGCCGCGGTGTTTTCCGACAAGCTTGGCGGCGGCGGAGACATGCTGTTCGGCGATCTGCTGAGCCTTGGCTCCGGATTCTTCTGGGCTTTGACCAACATCCTCATCAAGCGGTCGAAGCTGGTCGAGGCGAGCGCCGAGAAGCTGCTGCTTTACCAGCTCGCCGGGGCAGCGATCGTGGGCGTATTGGTGCTGCCTCTCGCCGGCCCGCCCGTTCGCGACCCGACCGTGCTGCCGACCTTGGCGCTGCTTTTCCAGGCGGTCTACATCGTCGCCTTCACCTATGTGCTGTGGTTCTGGCTGCTGCGGCGCTATCCGGCGTCAGGCCTGTCCAGTTTCACCTTCCTGTCGCCGGTTTTCGGCGTGCTGTGCGGAGCCATGTTCTTGAATGAGCCGCTGACCATGCGCATTTTCCTGGCACTTGGCCTGATTGCCGCCGGCCTGATCATCGTCAACCGGCCGGCGCGCAAGCTGACGCCGGTGTAAGAGAGACCTTCATGCGTGACATCCTCAACGACCTCGAAGCGGGCAAGTATCTCTCCGACCCGGATCCTGTGCGCCGCGCCCAGATCCAGATGAAGACGCCTCTGCCCAAACGCTTCTACAAGGCCGCCTCTGTGGCACCTATCGACAATGGCTTTGCCGTGCATCTCGACGGCAAGCCGGTGCGGACGCCGGGCAAGGCGCTGCTGGTGCTGCCGACCGAGGCAGCAGCCGCGCTCGTCGCCGACGAGTTCGCCGCCCAAAGCGAGACCATCGATCCGGTGAAGATGCCGGTGATGCGCCTCGTCAACACGGCCATCGATGGCGTCGCCAGCGACCCGCAGGCGGTGCTGGAGGATATCCTGCGCTTTGCCTCATCCGATCTCACCTGCTATCGCGCCGACGCGCCGCAAGGGCTGGTGGAGCGGCAGAACCAGCATTGGGATCCGGTGATCGACTGGGCGAGGACGCTCGGAGCCCGCTTCAATCTGGCCGAGGGCATCATCCATGTCGAGCAGCCGCGCGAGACCATCGCCGTGCTGGGCAGCCATCTTGCCCAGCGCGCCGAGCCGCTGCGGCTCGCCGCCATCCATGTGATGACGTCGCTGACCGGTTCGGCGCTGCTGGCGCTGGCTGTCGATTTCGGCGAGATCGACGCTGAGGCTGCCTGGGCCGCTGCTCATGTCGACGAGGACTGGCAGATCGAGCATTGGGGGCAGGATGCGGAGGCCGTTGCCCGCCGCGCGGCTCGCAAGCGCGACATGATGGCTGCCGCCGGCCTGCTGCAAGCGCTCAAGGGCTAGGGGTTTCCCAACTCGCCCGGTTTCATCCCGCAGCGCACCTAATACCAAAGTCATAATCCCAAAGACGCGCTGCCTTTGGCGGGCGCTTTCTGTCATTTTTCCCGAATGGCTGTCGTTGAGTCCGTGCTCGGAGGAGAACGCGGACAGTGTCGCGCAGCATTGAGAACGGGTCTCACGGGAGGATAACGCAATGGCAATAGCATCGACCGCCGGCGGAACAAGCCGCGGCATGACGCGGGAAGAGAAGAAAGTCATCTTCGCTTCCTCGCTCGGCACCGTTTTCGAATGGTATGATTTCTATCTTTATGGCTCGCTGGCGGTGTTCATCGGTTCGACCTTTTTCAGCCCAGCCATTCCGGAAGCGACCCGCAACATTTTCGCGCTGTTGGCTTTCGCCGCAGGC
>NZ_RZRA01001025.1:0-1892 GCF_003998945.1 Mesorhizobium sp. M7A.F.Ca.CA.003.01.2.1
AGACAGCTGATAGGCGGTCAGGAAGGCGACGCGGCGGGCAATGATGTCGTCCAGCGTCTCGGCGGTGTCCGTGGCCTGGCCTGCCTTTCCAGCCGCGGTCGGACCCGGCTGGGCAACCAGCCCGCGCACGAAATCCGGCTGATGGGCAGCGCGACGGCCCCAGCGGAAGGCGGCGATGTTCATCGCCACGGCTTCGCCATTGAGCTCGATCGCCTTCTCGACCGCCTCGGCGGACAGCGGCAGGCCGCTGTGCTGGAAGGCAAAGCCAAGCATGAACATGTTGGCGCCGAGCGAATTGCCGAAAAGTGCCGTGGCAGTGCGGGTGGCATCGAAGAAATGTGCCTTGTCGTCGCCCGCAGCCGCGCGGATCGCCTTTTTCAGCCGCTCTATCGGCAACGAAAAATCGGCCGAGCGGGCGAATTCGCCGGGCATGATCTCGGCGGTGTTGGCGACGAAGATGGTGTGGCCCTCGCGCACCGCGGTCAGCACCTTCTTGGCGCCCGACACGACGAGATCGCAGCCAAGCACGAGATCGGCCTTCCCCGCCGAAACGCGGATTGCATGGATGTCGTCCGGGGTACGAGCGATGCGGACATGGGTGAACACCGAGCCGCCCTTCTGGGCGAGGCCGGCCATGTCGATCATGCCGCAGCCCTTGTCCTCAAGATGCGCCGCCATGCCTAGCACCGCACCGACGGTGACGACGCCGGTGCCGCCGACGCCGTCGATGATCGCCGCCCAGCCCTGCTCGCCAAGCGGGAATTGCGCCGGCACGGGCACGCCTTCCAGCGGATCGGCCTTGCCGGCCAGGCCCTCGGCCTTGCGGATCTTGGCGCCGTGCACAGTGACGAAGGACGGGCAGAAGCCGTTGACGCAGGAGAAATCCTTATTGCAGCTCGACTGGTCGATCTTGCGCTTGCGGCCGAATTCGGTCTCGACCGGCTGGATCGAGACGCAGTTCGACTGTACGCCGCAATCGCCGCAGCCTTCGCAGACCAGTTCGTTGATGAAGACGCGCTTGTCGGGATCGGGGAATGTGCCGCGCTTGCGGCGGCGGCGTTTTTCGGCGGCGCAGGTCTGGTCGTAGAGCAAGACCGAAACGCCCTTGACGTCGCGCAGCTCGCGCTGGACGAGATCGAGGTCGTCGCGGTGATGGATAGTGGCACCGGCCGGGAATTCGGCTTTGCCAGCATATTTGTCCGGCTCATCCGTGACGATGGCAATGCGGTCGACACCCTCTGCCCGCACCTGCCTGGCAATCATATCGACGGTCAGGCCGCCTTCGTGCGGCTGGCCGCCGGTCATGGCGACCGCGTCGTTGTAGAGGATCTTGTAGGTGATGTTGGCATCGCTCGACAGCGCGAAGCGGATCGCCAGCGTACCGGAATGGTTGTAGGTGCCGTCGCCAAGATTCTGGAAGATGTGCTCGCGCTTGGAGAACGGCGCCTGGCCGACCCATTGCGCGCCCTCGCCGCCCATGGCCGTGAAGCCGACTGTGTTGCGGTCCATCCACAGCGCCATGAAGTGGCAGCCGATGCCGGCCGCGGCGATCGAGCCGTCCGGCACCTTGGTGGACGAATTGTGCGGGCAACCGGAACAGAAGAACGGCGTGCGCGAGCCGATGTCGGTGGCCTCGGTGAGCATTGCCTGGAACTGGCGCAGTTTTGCCACCCGCGCCGAAATCTCTTCGGACGGGCCGATGGTCCTGACGATCCTCTCGCCAAGCGCGATGGCGATCTCGTTGGGATCGAGCGCGCCTTTGGCCGGAAACAGCCAGTCGCCGCGCTCGTCCTTCTTGCCGATAATGACCGGTTGGGTGGCAGTGCCATAAAGGCTTTCGCGCAACTGTACCTCGATCAGCGAGCGCTTCTCCTCGACACCATCGTCGTCGT
>NZ_RZRA01001026.1:0-1891 GCF_003998945.1 Mesorhizobium sp. M7A.F.Ca.CA.003.01.2.1
CGTTTCAGGCTGTGCCTTCATGACCGTGGTGACCGTCACCACCGCCGGCTTGTCGGCGGCAACGATGGGTGCGAACGAGCCATTGGGCGCAGTGATGCCGGCAACAGGTGTCTGGGTCGTCGGAACGGTGTTGCCCGCGCTTTGGGCGAAAGACATGACGAAGGGGGATATGATCAGCGCAGCGCCCAGCAAGGCCGCGACGCGATGCCTACGAAGGATATCTGACATGGTCGTTTGTCCGGGCGAGAGTTGATCCAGCGCCGTGGCCTCCCATGCGGGAAATCGGTCATCGGCGTGTCGAGGTTGCAATTGCCCGTCTCGCCTACATGGCAGCCAACCGGATCGACGGCCTTGCATCTAGGGCGCGGATTGGCCCGATTTAGGGTTTTCGGGCGACCTTACGAAGATTTAATATCCGCACGGCGGCAGGGTCACAAAGTCGTCGGGTCGCGCCTTGCTGCCTCGCTGGAGCCTCAGCCACCGGCGATTCGTCCGAGATAGGCCGTAGCAATCTCGCGCATGCGCTTGCCGTCGAAGCTCGGTCCGTGTCCTCCATGACCGATACGGATCGGCAGGTCGAGCAGGCGCCGCATCGTACTGATATAGGCGGCCCGGTCGGAATCCGGCAGGTCGTCTATCAGCATGGCGTCGTAGATGGCATCGCCGCTGAAGAACAGTCCGTCGGCCTCGTCGAACAGCGCGATCGAATCCGGTGAATGGCCCGGCAAATGCAGCACGCGAAATTGCCGGTCGCCAAGATCGACGACATCGCCCTCGTCCAGGGTTCGCGTCAACGGCGCGGGCGGGATCCTGTAGTCGGCCGACTTCCATCCGGACGCCGGCAGTTTCGAGACGGCACCCTCGAGGTCGTGGAACATGTAGGCGTAAGTCGCGGCCTCATCCATGGTCTCGAACCGAGCCGCGCTCATTCTTGGCCCGGCCCGCAACGGGAATTCATGCAGCGAGCCGACGTGGTCGAGATGGATGTGGGTGGCAACGACCAGCAACGGCTTGCCCTGCGGCGTCTCGATCTGCGGCGCCAGCGGACAGATGCCCATACCGGTGTCGACGAGCAGGTCGGCATCGCGACCGCGCAGATGCCAGATATTGGCCCGAACATAGGCATGCACGAAGGGCTCGGTCAGCATCGTCGTCTTGCCGTCGACCACGCTCCTGCTGAACCAGCTCGGCATCAAGTGTGAGTCCGGCATACGAAGTGAGCCGGGCATCAGGTGTGAGCCCGGCATCAGACGAAGGGCTTCCCGACCTTGTACTTTTCCGGCACCAGCCGCTTGAGATAGGCCATGCCGGCATCCGACAGCTGATTGACGTCGGGCTTCATGAAATCGTCAGGCATGTGGCGGGTCTTGCCGGCGACGTTCTTGAGCGGCACTTTCTTCAGCACCGTTCTGGTGCCGTCATATTGCAGCGCCACCGAGCCGCCGCCCTGTTCGGCGACGGTGACCGCGAAAGCGCCGGCATCGAAAGCCTCCTGCGCGTCGACCGCGCTGATGGCGCCGATATAGCCGCGCGGCATGTAGCCGAGCGCGTCGACGCGGGCACGCTTGCCGGGCAGGCCTTCCGCCAACGCGCGCTCGAGTGCGGCCGGCAGGTCGCTGCCCGACAGCTTGACGTTGCCATGCGCGTCGCGCTCAAGCTTGTCCGGCGGCACCAGGCTTTCGACCAATGCCTTGCCGTCGGCGGTGCTGACGCCTTCCGAAACGGCGACGATGCAGCGCTTGTGGCGATCGAGCGTGGCACGCACGTCGTCGATGAAGCCAGCGGCCGAGAACGGCCGCTCGGGCACGTAGACGAGATGAGGGCCGCTGTCGGGGTCGAGCTGCCAGGCAGCGGCAGCCGCGGTCAGGAAGCCCGCATGCCGGCCCATGAC
>NZ_RZRA01001027.1:0-1890 GCF_003998945.1 Mesorhizobium sp. M7A.F.Ca.CA.003.01.2.1
CGGCCTTTCGAGCTTGCCAGCGTGCTCACGACGGCCAGGTTCCGCTGACAGTGGCGCGCGATGCCGTCGCCGGCTTCGCAAGATCCGTCAAAATCTTGCAGGACCCGCTTGCCCAATTCCCTTGGATGGACGGCACAAGGTCAGGTCGTGGTGGGGTAATCGCTTAGCCTTGATAAGGGGCGGCGCCATCAGGATGGTCCGGCTGCATGGTCGTCGTTTCCGCATCGCTACAAGGTGAGCTGCCCTGCCAGCTCACCTTTGGCGGGCGGTTGTTGTTCGCGCCGTTAGTACGGTTTTTTGGCGGGCGCGTCCGCGTCGCCATCAGCGGCATGCGACACTATCGCAGATTATGCCACGGCCCTCAGCGGAGGCTCCGCCATTGTCCCTAGGCCGTCGCATTCCGTGCAGGCCCCGTCTTTCCGGGGCAGCCACCCCGATGGGTTCCCTGCGGGCAGCAGTGCCCGTTTGACGCATACCATTTGGAGCAGTCGAAAACCCTGCCGCTGCCATGACAGCGCGGGCATTCCATATTCGATGAAATCATACCAATTCTTGCCCAACCCAAACGCACTCGCCCCATGCCGCAAGTAACAGGAATCATTGCGCTTTCAAGCACATTGCCCTGACTTAAATTGGGGGGATCGACGGATGGCCGGCATCGATGGCGAACTATCATTGCGCCGTAATTGAGTTGCTCGTGAAAATCTTGCTCGTCACAAGCCGGGTTGGGCATTGGTCGGCACCAGCAGGCTGCGCCGCCTTGTCCGGTTCCTTGTCGGCAGTGACAGCGACTGCGTCGCCGGGCTGCGCGTTGGCGGCCTGTGTGGCCGTGGACGCGAAGAGGACCGTCTGAGTGATGAGAGCCGAAACCGCGGCAACCTGAACCAGCACGGCGGCAAGGGCGATCTTCTTGAGCATGCGAGAAAACGCTCTTTGGCGCTCCCGGTTCCCCCATTCAGGTTTTCGGCTTGCTGCGGGAACAAGGGACCGGCAGTGCGGTTAACTCGATTATGCCGAGCAAGATCAAAGAACCACCATCGAAGCCCGAACCGGAGAAGCTACCTGTCCGACGTCGGGACAAAGAAGCCCCGCCAGAGCTTGAACATGTCGACCCGCCACCACGAGATGTGCGAGAGGCACCGGCACCCAACCCGAACGGTGACAAGAGATGAAATCCTGATGAGATCGCCGTGAAGAGATCGCCGTGATCGAAGCGCGCTGCATAGCGGCGCCAGGTCAAGTTGAGGATCAACCTGCGGCTGCCTGCGGTTTTCCAGACATGCCATAGATCAGCCCCTATGGGCGACCTGACCGTCTCAACGCTTTGAAGAATTTGGCTCCCCGGGCCGGACAAGTTCGTTAAATCGAACCGGGAAAAAATAAGCCAGAAAACCCTTTAACTGCAATCGCTTATGCGACTTCTTCCCCAAAGCGTCGACCGCCTTGGTGTATCTCAAGGGGTAGCAGCGGTGTATCTCTCAGTCAAGCGGAATGACGTTCCTTGGTGATTACTGAGATTGCAAATCAACGTCGCTCCTGCAGGGCCACTACGCCGTCAGCTACCCGGAAGTACGTTGTCAGCAGGGGAGAGATGGTCCGGAAGGCGTTCGCTTGTCCAGCAAGGCCCTCGACCACACTCGACATCTGCCGTGTCACGTTGGCGAAACTCCTGTAGACATCCTTCAGGCTCTTTGATTCGGGGATCACTGCAGAGAGGCCACCTGGTCCCCTGAGTTCAGTCAGGTATGCAAATTGCTGCTGCGAGAGTTCCTCATTAGGGAGAAAGGGAAGCACAGCTTCCATTTTGTTGGCTGCGTCTGCAAATAGCTGGGCGGCTTGTTGGAACTGCTCTCTACCAGCCCCAAGACCGGCGGCCCCCTCTCTCTCTCG
>NZ_RZRA01001028.1:0-1888 GCF_003998945.1 Mesorhizobium sp. M7A.F.Ca.CA.003.01.2.1
CATCCCTGGTCGCGCCCATGGCGAGTGCGGCAAGGTCGAAAACATGTGCCGCCGCAAGGTGGCAGGCCTCCGCAGTCAACTCGTCTCCGACCTCCTGGATCGAGCTGATATAGTCGAGCAACAGCCGCATCGCCCCGCTTTGGGTCGGCAAGGGCCGCATAAGAACCGCGGCCGGATCGCCGATCAGAGGCGAAAGCTGCTTGCGCGAAAAACTCAGATTGACGAAGCGAAACCCGCCGGCGCCGATCAGGTTGAGGCCAACCTCTTCACCGCTCATCATCAGCGCCTGGCCGTTGCCGACCGCCTCCTCGCGGCCGCGATGCTTCATCACACTGCCCCCGTCGAGGGCCGCCAGAAGAACGAAGTCGTCATTGTCGATCAGCGACGACGTACGATGCACCCGGAATTCCGATGAGCTGCCGGTGGCGATGCCGAGGCCTGGCAACGCGCGCACCCGCATGTCGATCTGCGCCGGCGCCAGCGGATCGAGGTCCACCCTCAGAACCGTGCGGCCGTAAACCTCACGCGTGATCTCGACGCGATCCCGCTCCGGAAACATCTCCGTCGCCAGCCTGAATGAGGCTGACGTCCCCATCGTCGCAGTCATCGACACCCCCCATGCCCAAGAGCGCGGTCATATGCGCCGGAGCCTGCAAAACGTCAATCCCGGGCCGTTTTGGCCGCTTTCAGTGCCGTTCTGTCCAAGCTGCCCCCCTTTTATGCCCCTAGTTTGCGGCGCGATTCCGGAACCGGAACCGCATTGGCGGCAATCCAAAGGGGGGCACGATGTTTCATTTGCAACTGTTCAAGACGCTGTCGGCACTGGCTGCGGCAGGGTTCAATCCGCGCATCTATCTGCTGTCGATCGCCTTGGGCAACGCAGTGACCGATCATCGCGAGGCCAAGCTGCCGCCGCGCGCTGCCCGATGATGAGCAGCACCATGAAAAAGAGCATTTTCCTGGCCCTGACCATTGCCCTTGCGGGCTGCCAAACGGGCCAGGTCGACGACAGGCCGGCATCGATCGCGAGCGCGGCCGGCAGCAAGAAGGCCCGGAACGAACCGACGACGGAAACGGCATGCGCCGATGCGGCCAAGAAGGCGGCGAAGGCGCAGACCAATGCGGCTCTGCTCGGCGGTGTGCTGTCGATGGCGGGGGGTCTTGGCGGTCTGGCTGGCAATGGTGGGGTCATTGCCGGCCAGGCCGCCTCGATCGGCGGCTCGGTTCTGCAGTCCCAGGCAACGAGCAGTGCCCGGGCCGGCATTGCGGAGGATTGTTATGGCTGAGCGGCGTTTCGTAGCCATGCGCCGGCTGGCCGGCGCGCTCGCACTTGCCGGCATGATCTTCGACAGCCCGCCTGCCTTGGCGCTGACAGCGCGGGATGCGTCGGCGGTCGTCGGCCTGATCGAGGCCTTGCAGCCCGAATTCGGTCAGTTCGCCTATGACGAGGAGATCGCCGCCGACTGGTACGAGCGCGATGCCGCGGACAAGGGCTTGATCGGCAGCGCCGGTTTCACCGCCGACAGCTGGAAGGTCGCGCTTGGAGAGACCATGCGCGGGTTCCTGGCGACGATGCCGGTCGCAGAACTCGATGCCATTTTCGCCAAGCTCAGAAATGCCATATCCGGCATGAGGGAGCTGACCGAGGCACAGAAGACGGAGACCATCGCCGCGATCGACGAAGAGGACGAAGGCTTGATGGCCTTGCGGGCCGAGGGTGACCCCTTCGCCGATGTCGTCAGGCCGCTGACGCCAAAAATCCGCAGCCTCATCCTCGGCCCGGCGATGGGGCAATAGGAGGTTGGGCAACAGGAAACGGGTGGCCGGAAAAGCAACTCCGGGCGGGAGCCTCGAGGCCGAACATCGCGATATTTTTCCAGCCACGGCA
>NZ_RZRA01001029.1:0-1880 GCF_003998945.1 Mesorhizobium sp. M7A.F.Ca.CA.003.01.2.1
ACCGAACCCGCCTGGTGGTCCATGCCATGCGCATTGGCCGACAGCGAACCGCCGACCGAGAAGATGTCGGTCGACTGCATCGCCTTCACCGCGAAGTGCGGATGCAGAAGGTTCTGGATGTCATGCCAGCGCGCGCCCGGCTGCAGGGTCATGGTCTTGGCCGCCGCATCGACGGTGACCCTGTTGAACTTTCTGAGGTCGAGCACCAGCGCGTTGTCGTCGAAGGCATGCCCGCCCATGGAATGGCGGATGGCGGCCAGCGATATTTTCAGCCCATTGGCACGCGCGAAGGCCAGGGCCTTGGCGATGTGCTCGTCCCCGCTGACCTCGACCACGCCGTAGACCGGCGTCATCGACAGGCCGCTGGCATCGTTGATGTCACCACCCTTTGCCGACCAGGGCAGTGACGCATCGAAGGCCGGCGCATTGTCCAGCGGCTTCAGAGGCAGCGCGAAGCCGTCTATATCGGCTATCCGTCCTGCGTTCTTCGGCCCCGAAGGTCCGCGTGCCAGCCGCGCCACCGTGTTGCCGCCCCACAGCACCGCGCCGCCGACGACAGCCGCACCCAGCAGCAATCGCCGCGACAGGCGAAACCCTTTTTGCTCGTCGGCCATGACTATCCCCCGGTGGCCAAGGGATAGCGCGGCTCTTTGGCAAAAACCATAGCGGCGCCGCCGGGACGGCGGTTTGCCTGGCGTCGAGGGTGAAGGGCACGAAAATGGCCGGTCCCCGGAGGACCGGCCAGAATGGAACAGGGTCTGAAATTGCGTCAGCAGGTCTGCCGACGCACGATGCCCTCGCCTTACGAGGCCTTCTTGATCGACGTCACGATGCCGGTCTTGTCATCGACGGTCACCGCCACCTTGGCGCCGACCTTCAGTTTCCCGATCGTCGCTTCGGGCGACAGCTGGTAGATCTTGCCGTCGTCGAGGGTGATCGACTTGGTCGTCGGATCGACGGCCTGAATGGTGCCCTGAACGGTCGCGGCATAAGCGGTGCCGAGGAAGGCGAGCAGAGCAGCGGTGGTTGCGAGGGTCTTCTTCATTGGTAAGCACTCCGTGCTGTTTCACTTTTCCGGACCGCCGCCTTGGGAAACGACAGCACCGGACGGCCTGAAACTGGACGGAAAGCGCACCCTCCGCAAATCACATTGGGTGAATTTTCGCAAACAATATCATAGGCTTAATTCCGACACATTATCTGCGACCTAGATCATTTCAGGCCGCTTCGGCTCCCCCAATGAACGCACTTCTGTCCGCGAAAAGAGTCACTTGGCCGATTGTGACGGGCGGCTTTCGATCACCACGCAGCCGCCGCAATCCATCTCGGGCGGCATCACGAAACAGAGCGCTGACCGATCGTCGATACACATTTTGTTTCGCGGATCAGTTCAAAAACCGCCACGCCAACGCTGATCAAACTCGCGCTACGGTTGCAAACCGACGTCGAATGCGGGATGGTGTCGACCGTTGACATGAAGGGGGGCCTTCCATGAAGCTTGCAGTCTGGACTGCGATGTCCCTGATGCTGGCGCTTGCTCCAGGATTGGCCGGCGCACAAGCCACGGATCCGGGCGACGACAAAACAATTATCTTCACTCCCGGCGACCCAGAGATGGCAGCGGCCACCGCGCAGGCGCTCGCCAGCCTGGACGACTTCCTGGCACTGTCCGAGGCGCCTCCCGCCGACACAGAGAGGTTCAAATTGAAGGTCAAGGTACGGGACGGCAACGTCACCGAACACTTCTGGGTCATACCGTTCCGCCGCACCGAAACCGGATTTGTCGGCATGTTGGCAAACCAGCCGGAGGAAGTGCACAACGTCGTCCTCGGCCAGAACATAGAATTCACCAGGGACGATATTTCCGACTGGGGATACAC
>NZ_RZRA01000102.1:0-8885 GCF_003998945.1 Mesorhizobium sp. M7A.F.Ca.CA.003.01.2.1
GTAATGCTCTTGCTCGCCAATCTGATAAACCATCCACATTTTGCCCACTCGTATCAGATTTTCTATCGCGATTTCGGGCGCAAGGTGCGCGGCGACGGATATGACAGGAATCTCCAGATCCGCTACATCATCGCGGGCATTGCCGTCCCAATGATCATGGTCGCTTTCTTCGCCTATGGCTCCGTAACCGGCAACGCCCGCCTGCTGGGATATGCCACCAACGCGATGGGCTTTTTCGTCGGCTGGCACTACGTCAAGCAAGGCTATGGCATGCTGATGGTGGACGCGGTGCTGAAGCGCAAATTCTTCAGCGACCAGGACAAGAAAGCGCTGCTGTTCAACGGATATGCCGTGTGGCTGTTCGCCTGGCTCCAGACAAACGTGGTGATCACCGAAAGGCAGTACTGGGGCCTGGACTACTACACATTCGCTGTCCCGCCCTGGCTCCTCAACATCGCGCTCGCGGTCGCCGCTGCCTCCTCGGCGGCCACCGCCGTGATGTTCGTCAATCGCTGGCGCAAACATGGCGGCGCGCTGCCGTATAACGGCGTCGTCGCTTACGTCGTGTCGCTCTATGCCTGGATTCTGTTCGTGGCCCTAAATCCGCTTTGGCTGCTCGTGGTGCCGGCGCTCCATTCGTTGCAGTATCTGGCGGTGGTCTGGCGTTACCAGACCAATGTCGAGCGCGACCGCGCGGATGCCGTCAAGGATCCGGAATTCAGGGTGCTGTCCATTCTTGGGCCGATGTACAGGCTGCGGGTGCTGATATTCATCGTCGCCGGCACAATTCTCGGTGCTCTCGGTTTCTGGCTCGTGCCGATGGCGCTAAGTGCCCTGGTTCCCTACGACAAACAGGTGCTCGGCTCGTCGCTTTTCCTCTTCATCGCGTGGATATTCATCAACGTGCACCATTACTTCCTGGACAATGTGATGTGGCGTCGCGGCAACCCGGAAGTCTCGAAATATCTGTTCCGCTAACCCTCAGTCCGTTGGATGTTCAGTCCCGCAGGAGATCGAACATCAGCTTGAAGAAGCGGTCCGCGTCGACCTCATGGGCGATGCGGGCATTGTCCTTTTCACCGCGCTCGCCCCAGTAGTCGGCGATGGTCGCGCCGAAGGCGTAGGTGCCGGACAGGTCGACGCCGATATGGGCAGGGCGAGTGCGCACCAAGGTCGGGTCGATGGCCAGCGCCAGCGCCAGCGGATCGTGCATGGCGCCGCCGACGCCCATCGAGTTGCGGTGCAGCTTCTCGTAGAACAGCAGCCAGTCGTTGACGAGCCGGCCGAGCGGCGTGTCGATGGTGGCGAGTTCGGCATATTGCGGCGCCTCGATCAGCACCTGCATGGTGACGTCGAGGCCGACCATCAGGATCGGCACGCCGCTGTCCAGCACGATCTTCAGCGCTTCGGGATCGCAGAACGCGTTGAATTCGGTCGGCGTGATGATCTCGCTCTTGCGGTAGAACACGCCGCCCATCCAGATCAGTTCCTTGATCTTGGGCAGCACGTCGCGAT
Source organism: Mesorhizobium sp. M7A.F.Ca.CA.003.01.2.1 (assembly GCF_003998945.1). Lineage (NCBI taxonomy): Bacteria > Pseudomonadati > Pseudomonadota > Alphaproteobacteria > Hyphomicrobiales > Phyllobacteriaceae > Mesorhizobium > Mesorhizobium sp. M7A.F.Ca.CA.003.01.2.1. The sequence goes on from NZ_RZRA01000102.1 coordinate 1,516, forward strand.
GCTTGAGGATCATCAGGCCGATATTGCTGAGCGGGCCGGTGGCAACGACCAGGATCGGTTCGGGCGCGGCGCGCAGCCTGTCGGCCAGGAAATCGACGGCATGCTGGTCAACCGGCTTGATCGTCGCCTGCGGCAGGTAGGGCGAGCCCTCGAGCCCGCTCGGGCCATCGGCGGTGCCGAGCACCAGCGGGCGCGCCAGCGGGCGGTGACAGCCCTGCGCGACAGGCACGTCGCCGGCGCCGATATACTCCAGGATGCGCAAGGCATTGGCGGTCGTCTTCTCGACTTCCGCATTGCCGCAGGTCGTGGTGACGCCGATGAGTTCGATGGCCGGCGAGCGATGCGCCATGACCAGCGCGATGGCGTCGTCGTGGCCGGGGTCGCAGTCGAACAGGATAGGAGTTGGCTTGGTCATCATGTCGTCTTTCACGCCGCCCGCTCGTAGCGCGCTATGGTTTTCTTGAAGCCGTCGAGGAAACGCCGGCCGTCCAGGCCGGTGCAGATGCGGGTGGTCTTGGGCCCGCCGCCGGGCAGCAATTGCCGGCCGCGATAGGCGACGGTCTGGCCGCGCGCCAGCCTGCCGTCGAGCACGACGTCGGCGAACAGCGGCTCGGTCATCGTCGCCAGGCCGGGATCGAAAGCCAGCGCCACGGTGATCACGTCATCCATCGGGAACCCGACGAGGTCGAAGAATTCGCGCCAGATGTCGATGTAGATCGGGAAGCTGTCGGCGATCATCTCAAGGACGGGATTGTCCTTGGCGACGGCCTGCATGTCGGCGATGTCGTCGCGCGTCAGCATCGAGTCGGCGACGCGGTTGTCCTCGCAGATGTCGAGGGGGACGAGGATCTTCTCGACATCGGCGTTGAGCACGATGCGCGAAGCCTCCGGATCGGCCCAGATGTTGTATTCCGACAGGGGTGTGATGTTGCCCGGCGTCTGGAAATTGCCACCGAGCACGATCAGCCGCTTGAGTGCACCGGTCAATCGCGGCTCCTGCAACAGCGCCATCGCCGCGTTGGTCAGCGGGCCGGTCGTCACCAGCGTGATCTCGCCCGGATTGGCCATGACCGTCTCGATGATGAAATCGACCGCATGTCCCGACGTGGCCTGCCGCACCGGCGTCGGCGCCGGCGGGTTGAACTTCTTCAGGCGATCGCCGAAGCGGGCGACAAGCCGTTTTTCGAAATGCACCGGCGCCTCCATGTCGGCCTTGGCGTTGCCGACGATCGGCCGCCACGCGCCGGCGTGAACCGGGATATCGTCACGCCCGGCGAGCGTCAGCGTGTTGAGGACGACGTTGGTGACCTGTTCGATCGGGCCGGCCGCACCGGTCACGGTGGTCACGCCCTCGAGCCGGAGTTTGGGATTGACCGCTGCAAACAGCACGGCGAGAATATCGTCGCCGGCTGAATCCACGTCGAGGATTATGCGTTCCATAAAGGCTTCCTTCACTGGGGATTTTTGCCGCCGGGTTCGGTGTTCCTGTCTACCGACAGCAGTTTCCGCATCGATTCCAGCGTCTCCGCGATGATCCTTGGACGCGCCCGGTAGGACAGCGCGAACAATGCGATCAGCGCAACGACATAGGGGACGGTGAGAACCAGGTAGGACGGATAGCCAAACGTCTGCAGGCGCAACGAAAAGGCATCGGCGAAGCCGAACAGCAGGCAGCCGGCCAGCACCTTCAGCGGATCGCCGTTGGAAAAGATCAGGATCGCCACCGCCATGAAACCACGGCCCGACGACATGTTTTCGGTGAACATGGTGATGTAGCCGAGGGACAGATGCGCGCCGGCGAGGCCCGCCAGCAATCCGCACAGCAGGGATGCGATGTAGCGGACGCGGGTGATCGAGATGCCAAGCGCCTCGGCGGCTTCCGGCTTTTCGCCGACGACGCGGATATAGAGGCCGAGCCGCGTCCTGTTGTAGCAGACGACCAGCAGCGGCACGGCGATGAAGGCGGCATAGACGAGCGGCGTGAAGCCGGAGATCAGCGGCGCCCAGGAGCCGAGAAGGTCGCGGGCGCCGGGCAGCTGGACTTTCGGCAGGCCGACGATGCCATGACCGACGATCGAACCGCGCGTGCCGAAGATCGCTTTCATCAGCGAGATCGTCATGCCGCCGGCCAGGATGTTGAGCGCCAGCCCGACGACAACTTCATTGGCCTTGAAGCTCACCACCAGGACAGCAAAACCCAGGGCGAAGACGAGCGCCGCCGCAACGCCGCAGGCGACGCCCGCCAGTGCGGAACCGGTCCAGATCGAACCAAGGACGGCGAAGAAGGCGCCGACCAGCATCTGCCCCTCGAGGCCGATGTTGAAGATGCCGGCCTTGGTGGTGAACGAGCCGCCAAGCGCGACCAGAAGGATGGGCGCGGTGGTGCGAAGCGTCGCCGCGATCAGCGCGACGTTGATGAGCTTGTCTAGAATTTCCATCGCCGCTCCCCTGCCTGGCTGTCGCCGCGCTTTCTCACCAGCACCTGGGCCGACACGCTGAGGATGATCAGCGCCTGGATCACGGTGATGATTTCGCGCGACGCGCTGGTATCGACCTCAAGCAGCAGCGATCCGTTGCGCAGGGCGCCGAAGAACAGTGCGGTGAAGATGGTGGCGACCGGCGAGCCATTGGCGAGCAGGGCGGCGATCAGCCCGTCGAAGCCGAAACCGGGAGCAAATCCTTCCATGAAGCGGTGGTGGACGCCGAGCGTCTCGACGCCGCCGGCCAGCCCGCCGACGGCCCCCGAAAGCAGCAGGACCAGGAAGCCCTGCCGTTTCACGTTGACGCCGCCATATTCGGCGAATTTCGGCGCCGAGCCGACCATCGTGACGCCGTAACCCCATCTGGTGTAGCGGAAGACAAGGGCCGCGCCGACCGCCAGCACCAGGCCAATGACCAGGCCCCAGTTCAACCGCGAAAAAGTGAAGATCTCCGGCAGATAGGATGTCGCCAGGATCGGCGGCGTCTCCGACCAGCCGCCCGGCCGCTTGAACAGGAAGATGGTGAAATAGGATGTGAGCAGCACCGCCACGTAGTTCGACAGGATCGTCGAGACGACCTCGTTGGTGTTGTAGCGGGCGCGGAAATAGGCGGGGATGGCGACCCAGGCCGCGCCTGCCACGATCGCCAGCGCCAGTGCTGCCAGCGTGTGGATGCCCGCGGGCAGGGGCATGGCAAAGCCGACCCAGGCGGCGGCGAAGCCGCCGAGGAACAGCTGGCCCTCGATGCCGACGTTGAACATGCCGCCGCGCAAGCCGATGCAGGCAGCGACACCGCAGATCAGGATCGGCGTCGTCTGCAGCAAGGTCCCGGCAATCTTCTCCTGATCGCCGAAGGCGCCGCGCAACAGTGTCATGAACACACGCACCGGGCTTTCGCCGACCATGAGGATGATGATCGCGCCCATCAGCAGTGCCACGCCGATGGCGATGACCTGGCCGGAAACGGCATGCAAATGGTCTTTCATGATGCGGTCTCCGCGGCGAATTCCGGTGCGGCCACGCCTGCCATCATCATGCCGATGCGCTCCTCGTCGGCGTCATCGCCAGAGACCTCGCCCATGATCCGCCCGTTGAACATCACCAGGATGCGGTCGGCAAGGGCGGCCAGTTCGTCGAGTTGCACGGAAATCAGCAGGATCGCGCGGCCGGCGGCGCGCTGGCGCATGATCTCGTCATGAATGGCCTCCTGGGCGCCGATGTCGACGCCGCGCGTCGGCTGGTCGATCAGCAGGAAATCGGCGCCATTGGTGAATTCGCGTGCCAGAACGACCTTCTGGATGTTTCCGCCCGAAAGCCGCTTGACCGCATCGCTCGGTCCGCGCGCGCGAATATCGAAGCTCTTGATCAGCGTTTCGGCGTTTTGATTTATGGCATTCCAGTTGAGCATGCCGCCACGACTCCATGGTGCACGATGCTGGCGGCCCATCAGGGTGTTGGCCGCTATCGAAGCGTTGCGATCGACCCCGCGTACCATGCGGTCGCCTGGAACATGGGCGAGGCCTGCCTGGCGGATCGCGGCGGGCGAGAGATCGGTGAGATTCTGGCCCTTCAGCCAGGCCCCGCCATGGCTTGCCGGCCGCAGGCCCGAAAGCACTTCCGCCAGCTCCGTCTGTCCATTGCCGGCCACACCCGCGATCCCCACCACCTCGCCGGAGCGGACCGTGAAACTGGCATCGCGAAGGGCCGGCAGCAGGCGATCGTCGCGCGCCCACAGATCCTTCACTTCGAGCACTACGTCGCCGTGCAGCGAAGCGCGCGGCCGGCGGTCGAAGCTGACCTCGCGGCCGACCATCATGTGCACCAACTGGTCCTTGCTGAGCTCGGCCGTCGGCCGGGTCGCCACCTTCCTGCCGTTGCGCAGCACCGTCACCGTGTCGGACACTTCCATCACCTCTTCCAGGTGATGCGAAATGAAGATCACCGTCATGCCCTCGGCCACGAAGCTGCGCAGCGTCTGGAACAGTTCGCGGCTTTCCTGCGGCGTCAGCACCGCGGTCGGTTCGTCGAGGATGATGGTGCGCGCGCCGCGCACCAGGACCTTCAGGATTTCGATGCGTTGCTCTATGCCGACCGAGAGCAGCCCGACGCGCTCGGTCGGATCGACCTGCAGGCCGAAGCGCTTCGACAGGTCGCGCGTTCGCGCCACCTGCGCAGCGTGGTCGATAAGTCCATGGCGACGGATTTCCATGCCGAGAAAGACGTTGTCGGCAACCGAGAGCGAGGGAACCAGCTTGAAATGCTGGTGAACCATGCCGAGGCCGGCCTTTATCGCGACGGACGGATCGGCGATCACGATCTCTTCACCGTTCAGCCGGATCGAGCCTTCGTCCGGCTGCAAGAGGCCGAACAGGATGTTCATCAGCGTCGTCTTGCCGGCACCGTTCTCGCCGATGATGGCGTGGATCTCGCCGCGGCGGACCGCAAGGTCGATGCCGTCATTGGCCACGAATGCGCCAAAACGCTTGGTGATGCCGGTCAACTCGACGGCCATCGCGGCATTGCTGTGGAGGGTCGGCGACCCCGGCGTGTTCGACAACATGGCTCTCGCAGATTGGACACTGATCCGCCGCGGCAAGCCGCGGCGGATCAGTCTAGCGCTTTCTTGGGAGGGAGGCGCTGGTGTTGGCTTATTTCGCCTTGGCGATCACGATCTTGCCGTCGACGATGCCCTTTTTGATCTCGTCGAGCTTGGCGGTCATCTCTGCCGGGATCTTGGCGGCGATGTCATCGCAGACCTTGACCTCGACACCGCCCGAGGCGAGGTCGAAAGTGCGGGTGCCGGCGGTGATCTTGCGGCCCTCGACCTCGTCCTTGATCAGCGTATAGACGGCGATGTCGCCGCGCTTCAGCATGCTGGCGAGCACATTTCCGGGGGCCGAGCCGCACATGTCGATGTCGACGCCGATCGAATATTTGTCGACCGCGGCACTTGCCTGCATCACGCCTTCACCCGTCGGGCCGGCGACGTTGTAGACAATGTCGGAGCCTTGGCCGTAAAGCGCCTGGGCAAGTTCGCTTCCCTTGGCCGGGTCGTCGAAGGTTCCGGCGAAGACGGAGTTCACCTTGACGTCGGGCGCGGCATATTTGGCGCCTTGCTCGTAGCCGCCCAGGAAGTTGCGGATCACCGGGATATCGCGGCCGCCGACAAAGCCGATGGCCTTGCCGTCGCCGATCTTGTCGAAGGCGGTGCCCTTAGCTTCGATCATGCCAGCAAGCGCGCCGGCGACGAAGGATCCCTGCTCCTCGGCGAAATTGGCGTAGATCATCTTGGGGTTGTCGAGGACGCCATCGATGAACACGAAGCGCTGGTCGGGATATTCGGCGCTGACCTTTTGCAGCGAGTCCACCAACTCCCAGCCCATCACGAAGATGAGGTCGTATTGCTTGCCCTTGGCGAGATTCTCGAACTGCTGCTGGTAGTCGAGCGCGCGATTGCCGGTGTCGACCAGCTTGAGGTCGATGCCGAAATCGGTCTTGGCCTTGTTGAGGCCGTTGACGATCGAAACGCCAAAACCCTGTGCGAAATATCCCGAGATCGCGGCCACGGAAACCTTGGCCTGTGCGGCGGCCGGTCCGAACGAAATGGCAAGCATCGTGCCGGCCAGAAATAAACTCTTGAGCGCCCTTTTCATGTCATTCCCCTTCAGCTTTTTTCAGCTTTTGAAGCCACGCTTTGACCATCCCCCACACATCGCCGGGACAACGGCGAGTTCGTTGATGGTCATATGAGTTTAGGAGCGGCTTAACAGGCTGTCAATCGTCATCCGATGCAGTTTTCTTGGCCCTTCGCCCGCTTGCTCGACGTCTGTGCTTGACAAATGTCGATAGGCATAATTGTTGATACTCTAACGAGTTTTATGAACGACGGGATGAAGGAAGAGAACAATGCCGGCTGTGGTGGTCAGGAAATTTCTGGTTCAGATCGAAGAGATATTCCATGAGGGCGGACCCCACGCGGCACGTCCGCTCAAGCGAGGCGCGATCGTCGCGCTCATCGCCAACCCTTTTGCCGGACGCTATGTCGAAGAGATCACCGGCTTCATGGAAGACCTGAAGCCGCTCGGTCTCGATATGGCTCGGCGCCTGATCGACTCCATTGGTGAGGGCGGCCAGGCCATCGAAGGTTATGGCAAGGGTGCCATAGTCGGCGCCGCCGGCGAGCTTGAACATGGCGCGCTCTGGCACAATCCGGGCGGCTACGCGATGCGCGAACTGCTCGGCAATGCCAAGGCGATCGTGCCTTCGACCAAGAAAGTCGGCGGCCCCGGAACGCGCATCGACATCCCGATCACGCACATAAACGCCTCCTATGTGCGCAGCCATTTCGATGCAATCGAGATCGGCATTGCCGATGCGCCGCGCAGCGATGAAATGGCGGTCATCCTGGCGATGACCACCGGCGCACGCGTTCATGCACGGGTCGGCGGCCTTGCCGCCGCCGACATCAAGGGTGAGGACGGACTGCGATGAGCCCGGAAATCCGCCGTATCATCACCATCGTCGAGGAAACCCGGATCGAAGGCGGGCGGCCCGTCGATCCGCCGACGCGGCGTGCCGCAGCCATTGCGGTCATCCGCAACCCCTATGCGGGTACCTACGTCGAGGATCTGTCGGCACTCAGCGCCATCGGCGAAGCGTTGGGAGATATCTTGCCCAGGCGCGCCGTCGCTGCTCTGGGCATTGCCGGCAACCGGGTCGAGAGCTTCGGCAAGGCGGCCGCCGTCGGCGCCGATGGCGAGCTCGAACATGCCGCCGCCATCCTTCATCCAAAGCTCGGCGCCCCGTTCCGCGACGTGCTCGGCAAGGGCGCCGCGCTCATTCCCTCATCGAAGAAGCGCGGCGGCCTCGGCGTGCCGCTCGATATTCCGC
>NZ_RZRA01001030.1:0-1879 GCF_003998945.1 Mesorhizobium sp. M7A.F.Ca.CA.003.01.2.1
TCCCAATGATGACCGCCTCGAAATTCCGGAGGGCTTTCGTCCCGAGATCACTGGCTCAAGAGACCATCCGCTTTTTGCCGGCATTGAGGGCGAATGGCCGCTGCTGCTCGGCGCCAACGAGGTCGTCGCCCGCGATCGCGACGATGTCGAGGTTCTGGCGCGGCTGCCGCAGGACCAGGGCGGCCATCCCCTGCTGGTCACCGGGCGTCACGGCGAAGGGCGCACGCTGGTCTGGACGTCGGACATCGGACCGCACTGGCTGCCGAACAGTTTTGTCGAATGGCCCGGCTATGCGCGGCTTTGGACCAACGTGCTCCGCTGGGTCAGCAACGCCGTTTGATGATGTCGCCCCAAAGTGCGTTTTTGAGGCAACGACATGTATGAGAACAAAGGTTTGAAGCCGATCAGCATCACCGGGAACGGCGAGCTCGGCCGTTGCCGCCTTCGCCTCACGGTCGTTCACGGCGGATCGGTGTTGCAGTTTCCGGCAACCTGGCTGACCGCTTCGCCGAACCCGGCGAGGTCGAAATCGGCCTCGCCGCGCCCCGCCAGCAGCCCGAACCGCCACGAAAGCTGGAGCCGGTTCGCGGCGACAAGGCGCCTGATGCCATCGGCGCCATCGCGCACCAGCATCCGGCCGCGCGGCCCGACCGACCAGCTTTCGTCGAACTTGCTCTCCTGATCGACCGTAATCGACATGGTGATCTTGCGGCTGGCCGAAACAGCGTCGTTCAGTTGCAGCCATTCAGTCCAATGCGGCTCGCCGTTTGCCCGGCAGGCAATCGTCAGGATCGGGCTGTAGCTCAAGGCACCGCCGCCGGTGATCAGCTTGTTGGTGGCGTAGAGCGAGGCCGTCACGAGGCCGTCTTCACTCGTGCCGAAGCGCCAGTTGTCAGGCACCGTGCCGGCCTGGGCAATGCCGCAGACCGAGATAAGGATCAGCGCGATTGCCGAAGCGTGTCCCAATTCGACGAACAGTCTCAACACGCCCTCCAACAACCAAGCGGCTTGCAATAGAAGCGCAGATAATGATCAAAGCTTGGTCGCCACAGGCCGTCGCTCGCGAAGCATGGCGGCTGTTGCAGTTTGGCAACGAAAAAGGCCGCCTCGAGGGCGGCCTTCCTGTTTCAGCGGAGCGCTGGTGTTATTCGGCGGCCTTCTTCTTCGGCGCGGCCTTCTTCTTGGGCTCTTCCGCGTCGTCGGCCGTCTTGGCGTCGGCCTTCTTGGCGGCGGCTTTCTTCGCCGGCTTCGCCTTGACGGCGGTCTCGTCCTCTTCGTCGTCGGCCATCAGCTCTTCCTTGCTGACCTTGACGTCGGTGACCGAAATCTGACCGAGCAGATGGTCGACCACCTTTTCCTCGAACATCGGCGCCCGCAGCGTGTTCAACGCTTCCGGGTTGTTGCGGTAGAACTCGAAGACTTCCTGCTGCTGGTTTCCTGGATAGCGCCGCACCTGCTCGAACAGGCCGCGCTGCAGCTCTTCGTCCGATACGGTCACGCCGGCCTTCTCGCCGATTTCAGCCAGCACCAGCCCGAGGCGCACGCGGCGCTCGGCAAGCCGCAGATACTCGGCGCGCGCCTCTTCTTCCGTCGTCTCTTCGTCGGCGAAGGTGCGTCCGGCTGCTTCCAGATCACGATTGACCTGCGCCCAGATGTTGTTGAACTCGGCGTCGACGAGCTTCGACGGCGCCTCGAACGAATAAGCCGCGTCGAGCTGGTCGAGCAGCTGGCGCTTGACCTTCTGGCGCGTCATGGCGCCGAACTGGTTCTCGATCTGGCCGCGCACGACGTCGCGCAGGCGCTCCAGCGACTCCAGGCCGAGGTTCTTGGCGGTCTCGTCGTTGATTTCCAGCGCGCCGGGCTGGGACACTTCCTTGAC
>NZ_RZRA01001031.1:0-1877 GCF_003998945.1 Mesorhizobium sp. M7A.F.Ca.CA.003.01.2.1
CTATCCCTTGTTTGCAGAACTTTCGACGCGCTTCGACCTCGAGGTCAAGGAACGCGGCTCGCTCATCAACGGCTCGCCCTGCGCCGCCGCTTTGGTGGCCGACGCAGCGCTCGCGGGGCGCCGCCGCATCCGCATGGCGCAAAAAGTTTTCGCGCTGTCGATCGAAGCGTTTCGCGCGCCGCTCGAGCACTATGACGCGGCGCTCGACACGCTCTGGGGCGATGAGCATGAAACGGCTGCCCTGCAGGGATTGCGGGAGTTTCTGGTTGGCGCCGGCGATGGGCGACGCAACTATCAGGCGCCGGTCAGCTACCGCATCGTGCCGCGCGTCCTCGGCCAGGCGCATCGTGCGCTGGCGACGGCCGAGCGGGCGGCCAATGTGTCGCTGGCCTCGATATCGGACAATCCCGTCTACATCCCGCCCGACGATGCAGATCGGCTCGGCCGCTGCATCTCGACCGGCGGCTATCACAATGCGATGGCAACGCCGGCGCTGGACGATCTGGCGGCGATATGGGCCGACATCTGCCTACTCTGCGACCGCCACGCCTCGAAGCTTCTGAACGGCAAGGTGTCGCTGCTGCCGGATCTGCTGATGACCGGACGTCACTCAGCCGACAGCGATGGCCATGGCAATGTCGGCTATGTGCCGATGGCGATCACCGGCTATCTCGAGCAGGCCAAGCTGGCCGCACAGCGCACCTTCATTCCGGGCACGGAATCGGCTGGCGCGGGGCAGGACGACGTCGCCACGACGGCGTTCTTCGCATGGGCCAAGGAAGCGACCGCCGGCCGCTGCGTCGATGCCGCCATGGCGATGCTGGCAATGATCGCCTCGCAGGCGCTGCACGTCACCGAACGGACGCCGCCGCCGGCACTGCGTTCCTTCGTCGATCAAATCAGAGCTATCGTGCCGCCTGTCGGCGCCGATCGCGTGCTGGGGCCGGAGCTTGCCAGGTTGGCGGAATGGTTCACTGAGAAAGTGTTCGAGGCGTAGAGATGCCAACAAAGCGGTAGCCGGTGAATTGGTGCGCCTGAACGGATGAAGTACGAACCTGCCGAGCTTCAGGTGGCCTGCCACCCGAAGCTCGAAGAGCGAAGGGTGGTGCGGACGACGGGAATCGAACCCGTACGATCAGAGATCGAGGGATTTTAAGTCCCTTGCGTCTACCAATTCCGCCACGTCCGCAGGCCAGCCCTTTTCAGACGCCAGACACAGGCCGTCAAGTCGTGTTGTTGAGCGTTCGCCGAACGTGCAAACAGACCGGGCGGCTTGATGATACTGGCGCGATCACGGAATTATCGGCGCGGCGGGTAGTGGTAGGATGCCTGTGTGGTGGATTTGATCCGCCAAGGCCGGCGCCTCTCAGGCCCAACCCATTCCCCCCGCCCACTGGGAGCGTCGGCCACCCTTCCATGAAGAGAGCCCCTCAAGTGGTCGCCTGGGCCGGCAGCGTCGCGATTGTGGGCCTGGTCAGAACTTGTAGCTCAAATTGATCCCGACCGTATTCAGCTTCACGTTCTGATCGCGATCGTTAAAGGGTTCTGCCACCTCGTAGTGCTCGGAGCCGAAATCATAGTAGCGATACTGCGCGCCGACGACGAACTTGTCGGTCAGCGCGTAGTCGACGCCGGCACCCACGGTCCAGCCGACATTCGTGCGCGTGCTGTCGAACGCCGGACCCGCGACTTGCGATGTTTCGATGCCGGCAAAGGCGACGCCGCCAATGCCGTAGACCAGCAGGCGGTCCATGGCGTAACCCGCCTTGGCGTTGACCGACCCGAACCACTTGATGTCGGTGCCGAATGTGCTTCCCAGCGCCGATACCGTCGTGCCGCCGACCGAGGAATAGTTGAGGTCCGCCTCGGCGCCGAGC
>NZ_RZRA01001032.1:0-1875 GCF_003998945.1 Mesorhizobium sp. M7A.F.Ca.CA.003.01.2.1
ATGGCGCCCCGCGCGAGCCTCGCACGGCATTTACGTAAAAGTCAATTGAGCCAAAAGGCGTGCCTTCAGGGCACGCCGAACCACCACGTGGCAATGCCGAGAAATGCAAAGAAACCGACGACGTCGGTAACCGTGGTGACGAAGACCGCCGAAGCGACCGCCGGATCGACCTTGAAACGATCGAGCAGCAGCGGGATCAGGATGCCGGCCAGGGCGGCCACGAACATGTTGATGATCATCGCCGCCGCGATGATCCCGCCCAGATTGGGATCACGGAACCAGGCTGCCGCGACGATGCCGATCAGGATGGCGAAGACGATGCCGTTGATGAAGCCGACACCCATCTCGCGGCGAATGATGCGGCCGGCATTGTAGATGTCGAGATCCCTGGTCGCCAACGCCCGCACGGTGACGGTCATGGTTTGCGAGCCGGCATTGCCGCCCATGCCCGCGACGATCGGCATCAGCACCGCCAGTGCCACGATGTGTTCGATCGTGCGGTCGAACAGGCTGATCACCGACGCCGCCAGGAACGCGGTCAGAAGGTTGATCAGCAGCCACGGAACGCGTGAGCGCGAGGTCGAAAAGATGCTGTCGGAAAGCTCTTCGTCGCCGACGCCGCCCATGCGCATCAGATCTTCCTCGGCCTCCTGCTGGATGACGTCGACGACATCGTCAATGGTCAGAACGCCAACCAGCCGTTCGTTCTCGTCGACGACCGCGGCCGACAAAAGATCGTACTGCTCGAATTCCCGCGCCGCCTCTTCCTGGTCCATGGTGGCCGGAATGGCGTGCCGCGTCTCGTGCATCACCTCCTCGACCTTGACCGAACGCTTGGTGCGCAGGATCTGGTCGAGGTCGATGGCGCCGAGCAGCTTGAAGCTCGGATCGATGACGAAGATCTGGCTGAAGCGCTCGGGAAGATTGTTGTCCTCGCGCATGTAGTCGATGGTCTGGCCGATCGTCCAGAACGGCGGAACCGCGACGAACTCGGTCTGCATGCGGCGGCCGGCCGTCTCTTCGGGATAATCGAGCGAGCGGCGCAGCCTGATCCGCTCGGTGAACGGCAGTTGCGACAGGATCTCGTCCTGGTCTTCCTGGTCGAGATCCTCGAGAATGTAGACGGCGTCGTCGGAATCGAGCTCCTGCACCGCCTGCGCGATCTGCGCATTGGGCAGATTGTCGACGATCTCCATACGGATCGCCTCGTCGACCTCCGTCAGCGAGGAAAAGTCGAAATCGGCGCCCAGGAGTTCGACCAGCGCGCGGCGCTGTTCGGGATGCAGCGCCTCGAGCAGATCGCCGAGCTCCGACTGGTGCAGGTCGTCGACTTCATGCTTGAGGGTCAGCGTGTCGCGGTCGGCGATCGCCGCGCCGATCCGCGCCAGGAAGGACGAAAGCACGGCGCCGTCCTCGCCATAGATGTCGGCGTGGTTGTCCTCGGCGGCCCCGGCGCCGGTCGTCCGTTCGTGCTCGCCTTCCACCAGCGCCTCCCGCCACAAGAATCCCGGAAAAGGTGCAAATCAGGTCTAGAGCATCGGACCCAAGGGGGAAACCGGTTTTGGGAGAATCCGACGCTCAAAAAGAAAGTGGCGTAAAGTGCGGGAATATCAACGAAATGCGTCCGGCCCGCAGCGGGCGAGACCGGCACAAATCGGATTCTGGGAAGAGAATGGTGCGGTCGAGAAGACTCGAACTTCCACGGGTTGCCCCACAGCGACCTCAACGCTGCGCGTCTACCAATTCCGCCACGACCGCACGTGGTAGAGCCGGAACCGACCGGCTCGCGGCGTGTAGCAAATCGTTTCCGGTGAAACAAGTGCACGGCAAGCAATAATGTCAGGCGATTGGCATAATGCTCCACAGGGCCCGAAC
>NZ_RZRA01001033.1:0-1874 GCF_003998945.1 Mesorhizobium sp. M7A.F.Ca.CA.003.01.2.1
AAACTCGACCGCCGCGAAAAGGAACTGGCACGCATGCGCGAAAGATCGAAATCCGAGGACAGCGCGCCAGCCTTGCGGCTGGTCGGCAAGGGCGGCGATGTCGCGAGGAGCGATGATTTCGACAAGGCAATCGCCAAGCTCGATAGCGACCGTGAGCAGCTCGAGGCGAGGCTGACGGCGCTGGCGCGCGAGAACAAACGGCTGAAGGCGGATCTCACCGCACTGGCCGCCTCCAAGGCCGCTGACAGCAGCTCCGCCTTGCGCGAGCAGATGAACGAGCTGGCGGCGGAGGTCGTCCATCTGACGGCCAAGCTCGAGGGGCCTGGTTCGCCGATCGCCATGGCATTGGCGGTACCGTCGGACGCACGCTCCGGCAACGGTGACCGCAGTCTTGCCGACCGCGTGCGCGCGCTGCAGAAGGCTGACGCGACAAGCTGAGATCAGGTCTCCTTAGAGCATTTCACCGTTTCACGGAAACGGCGAAATGCCCTAACTCTTTGCTTTGAGGCAATTCTGGACGGAAAACCGCTTCACACTTTTCCTAGAATTGCTCTAGCCGAAAAATGATGCAGCGCGATGGCTGAAGCCGCGGCGACATTCAGGCTGTCGAAGCCTTCCGCCATGGTGATCCGCACGTCGTGCAGGCTTGCGAGCAGGTCGTCCGGCAAGCCTTCGCCCTCGGTGCCGAGATAGAGCGCCAGGCGCTCGCTGCGCTGCGCATCGCGGATGTCGGTCTCCCCGCGGGGCGAGAGCGCGAATTGTTCGAAGCCACGTCGGGCGAGCATCGTTGTGAAGCCGGCGGTGTCGGTGAACGATGCGAACGGGATCTTGAGCGCGGCGCCGACCGAAACGCGGATCGCCTTGCGATAGAGCGGGTCGCAGCACGTCGCATCCAGCAAAACCGCGTCAGCGCCAAAGGCGGCGGCGTTGCGGAAGATCGAGCCCACATTGTCATGATTGGCGATGCCGACGAGCACCACGACCAGCGCACGAGGCGGCAAGCCATCGAGCAGGGCTTCGGCCGGCTGCGGCGCTCCCTTGCGGCCCATGGCCAGGATGCCGCGATGCATGTGAAATCCGGCGATTGCGTCCATCACCGCGCTGGTTGCCACATAGACCGGGAGATCGGCGGGCGCCTTGCTCAGGATCTTGTCGAGACCCGCCAGCCGGTTTTCCAGGACGAGGACCGATTCGGCGGCAAAGCGTCCAGTTGTGAGCAGCAGGTCGAGCACCACCTTGCCTTCGGCGACGAAGCGGCCTTGCCGGCCGGCGAGGTCACGCTCGCGAATGTCGAGATAGGCAGCGACGCGCGGATCTTGCGGGTCGTCGATGCGAATGGGATCCATGCATTCCTCGCGACCGTCGCATCGGCCCGAAAATCCGGACCGCTTCCCGGCGCTCACCTTGTTTGGAAAGCACGATGCGACAATTCGGGACAATCAGCCAGCTTTGTGCGCCCCAAATCGGCGCATGCCGCTCTGAATCACCGGCGAGATCGGCGGCTGTGTGGTCAGGTTCCAGCACGGCGCAAGCGGTGCGCCATCTGGGACAGGTCATCCTTGCCGCTGCCGAAAATGCCGTCCAACATGACAAGCAGTTCTCGCACGGCGTCGGATTTGCAGGAGTAGTAAATCATCTGCCGGTCGCGGCGGGTGTCGACAAGGTCGAGCGCCCGCAACTTGGCGAGATGCTGGGACAGGGCGGATTGGCTGAGCATCACCTTCTCGGCTATGGCTCCCACCGACATTTCACCTTCGGCGAGGTAGCTCATGATCAACAGTCGCTTCTCATTTCCCATCAGCATTAGAAACTCTGCCGCCGATTCGGCGTTCACGATTTGCTTTTTCGAGACCATCGATCCCCCATGCTTCCTT
>NZ_RZRA01001034.1:0-1872 GCF_003998945.1 Mesorhizobium sp. M7A.F.Ca.CA.003.01.2.1
CGGCAACGGCATAGATCAAGCCGTCGCCGATCGGATGGCCAAGCGTGTCGTTGACGCTCTTGAAATCGTCGAGATCGAGCACCGCAAGGCCGCAGAGACGGTCGCGATCGCCGGACGCCATGGCCTCGCCCACCAATTCATGGAAATAGGCCCGGTTGGGCAGGCCGGTGAGATTGTCGTAGCGTGCCATGAAGCGGATCTTGTCTTCCGCCTCGACACGGGCGGTGACGTCCTCGAAGGTGATGACGCCCAGTTCCTGGCTGCCCTCGCGAGCCGAGAACTCGTAATGCTGGCCGTTGGCGAGGGAAACCAGCACCTTGCGGTCGCGACCCTCACGCAGGGCACGCGTCAGCTGCGCCTCGATGTAGCGGCAATCCTTGGGCGCCAGCATGCCGCCGGCGACACCGCGCATCAACAGACCGTGGATCGACCGTCCGAGCAGCGCGTCGGGCGACTTGAGCGACATCAGATGCGCGGCCTCGGCATTGGCCACCGCGACGCGGCCGTCCGGACCGAGCATGACAAGGCCGTGCGACATGGTGTTGAGCGCCCGGTTGAAGCGCTGGGCAATGCGGTTGGCCTTCTTCTCTTCCGAGACGGCCGCAAAAAGCACATCGCGTACGGTGTTGGCGAATTTCCGGATGGCGAACAGGAACGGCGCCGACAGCAGCCCGAGGAGGACATGGTAGATGTCGCCGCGCAGCAGGAAGCCAAGCGAGATCGGCCAGGTCAAGGCAATGGTCAGGATGGTGACCATGCGCGGCGAGCCGTAGTTGCGGCCGGCGATGGAGGTCGCCGTCGCGAGCGTCAGGCAAACGGAGGCGATTTCGGCGAAACCATCGCGCGCGAAATAGATGCCGAGCAGGCAGAAAGCGCCAAGCGTCAAGCCATGCAGGGAGCCATAGAGAATGTAGTCATTCTCACGCTTGTGCGCCTCTTCCCAGGTCGTCGGCGACGGCATGCTGTTGTATTTTCGAAAGTTTCTCATGCGGAACACACCGATGAGAACCATCGAGATCGCGACCAGCAAATACCGCGGATCGCCGCCCTTCCACCAGACCAGGCCGATCAGGAAAGTCTGCGCGAGAATGCCGATCGAAAGCGTCAGCCCGTCGCGAAACAGGGTTTCCACGAACGGAATATAGACGTCGACCGGGATCTCGTTCTTTTTTCGCAGATTCAACGCCTGAATCCCAACCCTGGGGAGCCAAGCAGTGCCACATCCGCCTTAAGAAAGATTTAGAGAGACCCTCGCGCTCCTGCCGTCAAGCCGGGTGACGCAGCGGAAAGCAAGGAAACTGTCGTTCAGGTAAACAAGGCGTATCGGTCATTCGGCGGCCTGAAGTTCGGGCCGCGCCGGCGTACTCGACAGGCGTTCGAGCAGCCTTTGGCGCTCGCCGGCGGCCTTTTGCGCGCTGGCTTGGCGGACGTGGCCATAGCCGCGGATGAGGGCAGGCACCGAGGCCAGCGCAACCGCCGCATCGACCCTGGCTGGGGCCAACGATCCGGCGATGAGCTCCAGATCCGCCTCGTACCGCGCCAGCAGCTGCCGCTCCATGCGCCGTTCGGCGGTGTAGCCGAACAGGTCGAAGGCAGTGCCGCGCAGGCCCTTCATCGCCGCCAGCACGCGAAAACCCTTCATCATCCACGGGCCGAAGCTCGATTTCCGCGGGCTTCCGTCATTGCCGCGACGGCCCATGATCGGCGGAGCGAGGTGGAATTCGAGCCTTTCGTAGCTCTGGAACTGCTTGCCCAGTTCGGCGGCGAAAGAGCCGTCCGTGTAAAGACGCGCCACCTCGTATTCGTCCTTGATCGCCATCAGCTTGAACAGGTTCCTGGCGGCAGCCTGCGACACCGCGGTCGAACCAGGCA
>NZ_RZRA01001035.1:0-1872 GCF_003998945.1 Mesorhizobium sp. M7A.F.Ca.CA.003.01.2.1
GGTAGAGCGACAGCACCGCCTTGACCACTTGCGCGGCCGAGGCATCGATGCGCAGCACGCGGCCGAGCGCCGTCTGGCGCGCCACCGAATCGGACGGAAAATTGGTGTCGGCGATGATCAGATCATCGCCATGCCCCATTGCCCGCAATGCCTGCAGCACGTCGGCATTGAGCAGCGGGTTGATGCCTTTGAGCATGGTATTCCTCGTGAGTTGGGATCAGAGACGCTTGCCGGTCTCTGCGTCGAAAAGATGGATCTGGTCGAGCCTTGGCTTCAGCTTCAGCGTATCGCCCGGCTTGAAGTCGTGGCGCTCGCGAAACAGCGCCACCATCTCGCCTTCGCCGAAGCGCAGGAACACCAGCGTTTCCGAGCCGGTCGGCTCGACCACCGAAATCTTCGCCGGCACGCCGTCGGGATGGATCTCGAGGTGCTCCGGTCGCACGCCATAGACGACCGCTTGACCGTCCTGCGCGGCATTGCCCGATCCGATCGGGAACAGCGTGCCTGCGATGTCGACACCGGGCTTGTCGCCCTTGCGCATGGTGCCCTTGAGCAGGTTCATCGAAGGCGAGCCGATGAAGCCGGCGACAAACAGGTTGGCCGGGCGGTCGAACAGTTCCAGCGGCGCGCCGACCTGCTCGATGCGGCCGTCGCGCATGACAACGATCTTGTCGGCCATGGTCATGGCCTCGATCTGGTCGTGGGTGACGTAGATGGTGGTGGTCTTCAGCCTCTGGTGCAGTTCCTTGATCTCGGTGCGCATCTGCACGCGCAGCTTGGCGTCGAGATTGGACAGCGGCTCGTCGAACAGGAACACCTGCGGATTGCGCACGATGGCGCGGCCCATGGCCACGCGCTGGCGCTGCCCGCCGGAAAGCTGGCGGGGATAGCGCTTCAGATAGGGATTGAGGTCGAGGATGTCGGCGGCGCGCTTGACCCGCTCGGCGACCACGGCCGGATCGGTTTTCCTGAGCTTGAGCGCGAAGGCCATGTTCTGCTCGACCGTCTTGTGCGGATAGAGCGCATAGTTCTGGAACACCATGGCGATGTCGCGCTTGGCCGGCGGCAGATGATTGACGACGCGGTCGCCGATGGCGATCGTGCCGGCGGAGACGGTCTCCAGCCCGGCCACCATCCTGAGCAGCGTGGACTTGCCGCAACCCGAAGGGCCAACCAGCACCACGAACTGTCCGTCTGCGATATCGACGCTGACTTCGTGCAGAACCTTGACCGTTCCAAAGGCCTTGGCCACCTTGCTGATCGCGACTTGCGCCATGTCTCCCCCATCGGCTCCATTAGCCGTAGGCGCAGAAGCTAACCAACGCGACCTGCCAGGGCAAGTCGGTCCCTTATAGATAAAAACCCGCTCTCGTTGACACGGCGTTGGGTTGTGAGAATAGTGGCAGGCGCTGGTCAAAATGTCGGTGCCCGATCCGCAATCGGAACTTCAATCGACGCAGGGTGGGGTCCTGCCTAATTCGTTTCCGAAACGGGAGCATCGTTGGCGCTCCGGCGTCCGACAGTTGGCCGATTTATTCACACTGATGTTCTGGGAGGAATAGGCGATGAGAACGGGTCTTTACGACAAACTGGTTCGAGCCGGCGCCACAAGGCGCGACATATTGAAGGGTGCGGCAAGCATGGCCGCGATCGCAGCCGCATCCGGCGCCGGACTTGGCGCCTTGACGCGCCCGGCCTCCGCGGCAAGCGAATTGCGCACAAAAATCCTGCAGATCCCCGGCGTCGGCAAAGGCCAGCCGACGGACGCCGATTTCCAGAAGGTCGGTGAACTCTGCCTCGAAGCCACCAAGGCCAATGTCAAGGAAGGCGAATTCGCCGGCGTCGAGCTGACCTTCATGGGTCTCAACAACC
>NZ_RZRA01001036.1:0-1869 GCF_003998945.1 Mesorhizobium sp. M7A.F.Ca.CA.003.01.2.1
TCAAGGGCCTGTTCACGCAAGGCATGGTGGTGCACGAAACCTATCGTGTTGGCTCGGCATCGAACGGCCGCTGGCTGGCGCCCACCGAAGTTCGGCTGGACGACGTTGACGGCAAGCGCAGCGCCATCGAGATCGCCACCGGCGAGACCGTCTCCATCGGCCCGCTGGAAAAGATGTCGAAGTCGAAGAAGAACACTGTGAGCCCGGAAGACATCACCGATGGCTACGGCGCCGATACGGCGCGCTGGTTCATGCTGTCGGATTCGCCTCCCGAGCGCGATGTCGAGTGGACCGACGATGGCGCCGCCGGCGCGCATCGCTTCATCCAGCGCATCTGGCGCCTGGTGTCGACGGCGGCCGAAACACTGGCCGGCATCAAGCCCGTGGCGGCCAGCAGCGGCGAGGCCGCGGTGGTTTCCAAGGCCGCGCACAAGATACTCAAGGCGGTCGGAGAGGATATCGAGAAGCTCGCTTTCAACCGCGCCATCGCCCGCATCTACGAACTGGCCAACGCGCTGACCACGCCGCTTAACGAGGTGGCAGAAGGCAAGGCCGATGCAGCGCTGAAAGGCGCCTGCCGGCAGGCGGTGGAGATTCTCGTGCATCTGATCGCGCCGGTCATGCCGCATCTGGCCGAGGAGTGCTGGGCAACGCTCGGCGGCACCGATCTCGTTGCCGAACGGCCTTGGCCGGTCTTCGATCCGGCGCTGGTCGTCGACAACGAAGTCACCTATCCGGTACAGGTCAACGGCAAGAAGCGGGGGGATTTGACAATTGCCCGCGACGCGGACCAAGGTGCGGTCGAAAAAGCGGTATTGGCTCTCGACTTCGTGCAGAAAGCACTCGAAGGGAAGGCTCCGCGCAAGGTGATCATCGTGCCGCAGAGGATCGTCAATGTCGTTGCCTGATCGGGAAAAGACAGAGTTGAGCCATTTGCTGCGCCGCATGGCGCTTGCCGGCCTGATAGGTTCGCTCGCGCTTGTCTCGGCCTGCACGGTGCGGCCGCTCTATTCGAGCGCGCCACTGTCGGGTTCGCAGGCCAGTGCCAGTGCCGAACTGGCGTTGATCGGCATCAAGCCGGTCAATACGCGTTACGGCCAACAGGTGCGCAACAATCTCATTTTCGGGTTTGGACGAGGCGCCGGCGAGCCGGCCTCGCCGGCCTATTCGCTCAATCTCGGCGTGACCGAAGCGGTCGAGTCCGCGGCACTTGTGCAGGTCGGAACCGACGAAGACGAGCCGACCGCCGGTTCCGTGACGCTGACCGGCAGCTATACGCTGGCCGATGCGAAGACCGGCGTGGTGATCGCATCCGGCAAGCGTTCGATCACCTCGTCCTTCGACAGGCCGCGTCAGGAATTCGCCGCATACCGGGCGCAGATCGACGCCGAGAATCGCGCGGCGCGAGAGTTGGCGGAAGCGCTGCAGCTGTCCATTGCCCAGGACCTTGTCCGGCACGGCAAGACCGGCTAGCGCACCTCATCTGCTTCACGAAAACGGTCTGGCGCCCCAGGCATGACGGGATGATCGTGGGATCATGACCAGATTCCCGAACAGAGCCAGATTCTGAACAGAGATTGGCCGAAGAGACCCATCGGCCTGCTATGGCACAGCGAGTAGATCGCGCCACCGCGGTGGGTGCGGCGAGGCGACGATCGTGCCGCGTCGCTCGCGAAGATTTTGGCGCTCAGGATCGTAGGCGACCCATCCGGGAAGCAACTGTTAACCACTCGCTCCCTATTGCTCGGCAGACATTTCAGAGTGAGTCTTGAGAATGGAAGCCAAGCGTTTTTCCCGGGTCAATTTGTCGACGGCCGCACCGCCTGATGATCCCGAGGGGAAGCGCTTCGAGAGCATCGGCGACAGGGG
>NZ_RZRA01001037.1:0-1869 GCF_003998945.1 Mesorhizobium sp. M7A.F.Ca.CA.003.01.2.1
ACCGCGATCAACCCGTCCGAAGCGGTCGAGGAAAAGGTGTCGCTGTCCGACCGCTTCGGGCTGTGGCTCGGTTTCCACAAATGTTCGCAGGACGAGTATCTCGACATGATCGACGGCTATGTCCGCCATCACGGGCTGACAATCGATCCCGACACGCTGCGCGCCGAAGCATTGGAATGGGCGACGACGCGCGGCAGCCGCTCGGGCCGCGTCGCCTGGCAGTTCACCCAGGATTTGGCTGGCCGGCTCGGCAAACCGCTGAAGGACTGATGCGTTGGATAGCGTCGCCAACGCCATCCGATGACAAGATCATTTGGGCGGCTGCGACCGCCGCAAATCACGCGGCGTTTGGCCGATCTCACGCCGCATCCAATGCGCCAGATGTGACTGGTGCGCGAAGCCCGTCAATTCCGCCACCTCGCTTGTGCTGAGATCGCCTTGCTGCAGCAGGACGCGTGCGCGTTCGACGCGACGCCGTAGCACGTAGCGGTGCAGGGTGAAGCCCGTCGCCGCCTTGAACCATGTCCGCAAGTGCGAACTGCTGGCGCCGGCAACCCGGCTCAGTCGATGGATCGATAGGGGTTCGTGCAGCGCAACCTCGATATGCTCCAGCACGCGCTTGAGCTGAGTATCCGACAGCCGGTTCGCGCGATCGATATCAGGTTCACCGAGGCCAAGCAGCCTCACAGCGAGCGCGGCGCCGATGCTGTCGGCAAACAACGACCCGCTCGGCGACTTCGCATTGAGATCGCTCTCCAGTGCTCGCGCGAGGTGTTCGATGCGCTGGTCACGAAGCAGGTGACGTGTGCCGAGCGGCAATGCGCGCGCCTTGCCAAGTTCGGCTGCCACCCTTTCCATCAAGGCCGGTTGTAACGCGATCTCGATCGTGTCGAACGGGGTCTCAGCCTCGAACCCACCCTCCTGACCGGCGGGCACCAGGTCGATATCGCCGGCGCGCCTGACGAAATATCGTCGAACCTCATGGCAGTAGGAGCGCGTCGCGGCACTTGCATGCACCATGATGCGATGGTGTGGCGCCCGGAGCAGACGATGGACCCCGGCTTCGACATGCCGGGAGGCCAATGTTACGTCGGACGGGGATCGGGCCGGGGCGACTTGCGAGAGCATGCTTTCTCGATTCATGGCAAAACCTGTTCAAGACTTGGCAATTCCCGCGCGATTTTCAATGCCGTGGCTATGTACCTACGCCTCTCCATAAAACTTGGATGAGAGGTTATGCCATGAGTTTCTATGTTGTTGTGGGAGCAGGCCCGGTTGGTCGCGAGACCGCGCGGCTTCTGGGCGAAGAAGGCCATGATGTTGTCTTGACGAGCCGGAGTGTCGGTTCGAACGCGCTGCAAAACGTCCGGACCGTGCAGTCCGACGCCACCAATGCCGCGGAACTGGCGCGTATCAGCCGAAACGCCGACGCGATCTTCATGTGCGCCATGGCCGCCTATCACCGCTGGCCGACCGACTTCTTCCCAATCATCGACGGCACCGTGCGGGCTGCCGAAGCGGTCGGCGCGAAGCTTGTGGTGCTCGGAAATCTCTATGGCTATGGCAAAGATGCCGAAAGCCCGCTTCACTCCGACCTGTCTCTGGATCCGACTTCGAAGAAAGGAACCGCCCGGACGATCATGTGGCAGCGGGCGGTCCGTGCGGACGTGCCGGCCGTCGAAGTGCGGTCCAGCGATTATCTTGGACATGGCGCGATCAGCTCTTTCTCACTGGTCGCGCTGCCCTCCATAATCGAAGGGAAACCGACGGCTTTCATCGGAAACCTCGACGCAACTCACGCCTGGTCCTTCACGAAGGACGTGGCCAGGACACTGGTCGCTGCCTCGCGCTACACGGGCGAATGGGGAC
>NZ_RZRA01001038.1:0-1869 GCF_003998945.1 Mesorhizobium sp. M7A.F.Ca.CA.003.01.2.1
CGGCAGGGGTGGGAAGCGTCATAAGGGTTCTCCGGGAGACGCGAACCTAACCATCTTGCGCGCGCATTCAATGCAGCGTCTGGCCGCACCTTAAAGCGGATTGTCCGAATGGATTCAGACGACCCGCTTTAACTCTTTGTTTTATGCATGTCGTTTTCCCAAAACCGAGGTCACTTTTGGGCGACATGCATTAGCCCGAAAACAGGACGCCCGTCCGGTTTTCGGACGGGCGGTGTCATTCAGGCATATAAGCGAGCTATTTCGGCGGGATGGTCAGGGTTGCGCCGACAGGAAGCCGGCGGGGTTCGTAGCCCTTGTTGGCGCCCGAAATGACCTTCCACCTGGCGCCGTCGCCATAGGCTTTCTTGGCCAGATCCCAATAGGTGTCGCCGGCAACGATGACATGGCTGGCTTCCGCTGGCGCGGCCTCAGCAGGCTTTGCCGGCTCGGCCGGTGCCGGCGCGGCTGGTGGCGCTGGCGGGGGAGGTGCTCCTTCCGTCGATATGGCCGGTGGTGTGTTGGCGATATCGCCCGAGTTGGCCGGCAATTCAGGCATTGCCGGTGCCGCTTCGGCAGGCTTGGCGGCTTCAGCCGGTGCGGGCGCCGGGGTGGCCGGTGCCGCTTCGGCTGGCTTGGCCGGATCGGTTGCCGGGGCCGCAGGCGCCGCGGCGACGGTCGCGGCTATTTCGGTGATGCGGCCGTCGAGCTTCGGCGTGTAGGGCCGGTGGGCGCCGAGATAGTCGGCAACCACCTGTTCCAGGCCGGGGCCGTAGTCGTAGGCATTCCTGGCCTTGTCGGCAAAGACCTTGTAGCCGTCGCCGCCCTGGCGAACATAGTTGTTGGTGGCGACCAGATAGTCCTTCTCCGGCTTGATCGGCGTCCAGGCACCGCCTTCCATGACCTCCACCGATTTGACCCGGCCGGCATTGGGCGCAACGGATTTGTCGAAGGAATATTTCAGGCCGGCGACCTGGGGGAAGCGCCCGGCGCCGTCCTCGACCTGACTGAGACCGCCCTCGAGGCCGGCCACCAGATCCTTGCCCGAAATCTGGAAGGTCGCCAGCGTGTTCTGGAAGGGCAGCACGGTCAGCACCTCGCCCATGGTGACGGTGCCCTTGTCGATCGAGGCGCGCAGGCCGCCGCCATTGGAGATGACGATCTCGACGCCCTGTCCCTTGACGCGGTCGAGGATGGCGTCGGAGACGAGATTGCCCATCGCGCATTCGCGGGTGCGGCAGCTCTCGCGACTGCCGTCGATGACGTCGGTGGTTTCGGCCACTTCCTTGTTCTTCAACGCCTCGATCGGCGCCCCAAGCTCCTTGATGCGGGCGAGCACGGCCGGGTCGGGGGTGATCGACTTGTCGAGATAGATCGGGTCGCCGCTGGCCGATTTGACGACGCCATTGTCGTCGAACACCACCTTGAACTCGCCGAGATATTTCGAATAGGAGGCCGCCTGCACCACCGGCACCTTGTAGCCGTCCGGATTGTCGACCATCGTCGGGTAGGGGCCTTCCGCCTTCGGATCGGTGTTCGACAGCAGGGAATGGCTATGGCCGCCGACGACGACATCGATGCCCGGGATCTTGGCGATGACGTCACGTTCGCGCCTGTAGCCGATATGGGTCACGGCGATGATCTTGTTGACGCCTTCGCCCTTGAGCTTCTCGACTTCGGCAGTGATCGACTTGACGTCGTCCTCGATGGCGACGTTGGGACCCGGCGAAGCGAGGTCCGGCGTGTCGTTGGTGATCGCGCCGATGATGCCGATGTTCTGGCCGCCGACCTCGACGACAACAGATGGCTTGACGCGGTCGCCGAGCTTGGATTGCGCGTTGGCCTTCACATTGGCGCCGAGCACGGGGAACT
>NZ_RZRA01001039.1:0-1868 GCF_003998945.1 Mesorhizobium sp. M7A.F.Ca.CA.003.01.2.1
AGCTTGAATTCCAGGCCGTCGATGAGCAGCGTGTCACCAAAGCCCTTCGACAGGCCTTCCGCCTCGATCACGACATTGCCGAGCCGCTCGCCGTGCGGGATGACGATCTGCGTATCGCTCGGACGCCGCTTGTCGGCTGCATCCAAAAGGTCCTGGAACGCCTGGATACGCGCCTTGGACTTGGTCTGGCGGGCCTTCGGGCTCGACTGGATCCATTCGCGCTCGCGGCCGATGGCGCGCTGGCGGGCATCGTCCTCGCGGCCTTCCTGCTTGAGCCGCTTGGCCTTGGCTTCGAGGTATTTGGTGTAGTTGCCCTCATAGGGAATGCCGCGGCCGCGATCGAGTTCCAGGATCCAGCCGGTGACGTTGTCGAGGAAGTAGCGATCGTGGGTGATGATCATCACGGCGCCCGGATAGGCACGCAGATGCTTTTCCAGCCATGCCGTGGTTTCGGCGTCGAGATGGTTGGTCGGTTCGTCGAGCAGCAGAAGGTCGGGCTGGCGCAGCAAAAGCTGGCAAAGCGCGACGCGGCGGCGCTCGCCGCCCGAAAGCTTGGTGACTTCCGAATCCTTGGGCGGGCAGCCCAGCGCTTCCATCGCCATCTCGACCTGCTGTTCGAGGTCCCATAGGTTCAGCCGGTCCATCTCGTCCTGGAGCTTGGCCGACTCGTCGGCCGTCTCGTCGGAATAGTTCATCATCAATTCGTTGTAGCGCTCGATGATGGCGGTCTTGGCGGCGACGCCTTCCATGATGTTTTCGAACACGGTCTTGTCCGGATCGAGCGCCGGCTCCTGCGCCAGGTAGCCGACAGTGGCGCCTTCGGCGAGCCACGCTTCGCCGTTCCACTCCTTGTCGAGCCCAGCCATGATCTTGAGGATCGTCGACTTGCCCGAACCGTTGGGGCCGAGGATGCCGATCTTGGCGTCCGGATAGAAGGAGAGATGGACATTCTCGAGCACCTTCTTGGTGCCATAGGCCTTGTTGAGGCCGGCCATGTGATAGATGAACTGGCGTGCCACGCGCGCTTTCCCTGAAAAACCGACTGGATTTGTCGAATTGAATGGAGGTTGGCCGCTATGTAGGCGATGCGGCGGCGAACGGCAATCGCTTTTGCCAGATCAGGCCAATCACACGGACAAGCTTGGACCGCTGCTCGTGCAGTCTGGGCGCCGTTCAGCCGCCCTTACTGGAACCCGATAGCGTCGACGGTGCCGGTCGGGCAGCCTGCCTTGTTGGTCGGCACCGAAGCCAGCAGCAGGTCCTTGAGCGCGCTGTTTGGGCCGATCGGGCCGGCGAGGCCGAGCGTCAGTTCGCCGATCAGCCGCCTGCCGCTCGACGGATCGATGACGCAGGAAACGCGCACGCGGTCCCCTGCTCCCGCCCCGAAGGCAGTGTCGAAAGCGCCGCGGATCTGGTCGGCCGTTAGCTTGCCGCCGATGTTTTTGGCAAAGAGATCGCGCACCGGCGAACTGTTCACCGCGCGCATCAAATTCAGCGCATCGGAGAAATAGTCCTGCTGGCTCTTGCCGTAGCAGGTGCCGTGCTTGATCCATTCATGCCGTTCGAGATGGGAGGCCGTTCCAGGCATCACCTGATCGAGTTCCGTGCGGGTGTTGGCGTCAAGATTGACCGGCGGCAGGTCTTTCCAGTGGGCCGGATTGTCGTTGGCCTTGTCGCTCGCCGTCGCCTGGCAATAGAAATTGCCATTCGGCTGCGGCCACAGGCCGTGCAAGGTGAAATGCGTGGCGTCGAAATCGCCGGCACTTTGTGCCCTGCATTCGGTCTTGTTCGACTTTGTCTCGCAAAACGCCGGCTGCCAGCTCAGCGCGAAGACGTATTCGGGCTTCCCCGATGCCGCCGGCTTGCCT
>NZ_RZRA01000103.1:0-8880 GCF_003998945.1 Mesorhizobium sp. M7A.F.Ca.CA.003.01.2.1
CTATATGGTTTTCCAGGCCTTGCCGGCTGCTCCTATGCGTGCTTACTTGTGGTTGTTTTCATGAGGGGGATACAATCATGCGTTTTCTACTTGCTGCGGTCGCCATGCTGTCGTTCGCCGCCACCGCGGCTCTGGCTGATCCAGCTTCGGATTTCAAAAGAGCCGATCAGGCATTGAACCAGACCTTCAAGCAAATCCAGAAGCGGCTTACGGATGATTCCGACGGCAAGGCACGGTTCGTGAAAGCGCAGAGAGCGTGGATTGCGTTCCGCAACGCCGAATGCACGTTTCAATCCAGCGGTGACGATGGTGGCTCCGCGGCGCCGATGGTTGCCGCTGCTTGTCAGGCTGACCTGACCAAGGCCCGCACCAGGCAGTTGAAGGCCTACCTGAACTGCCAGGAGGGTGACCTCTCTTGCCCGGTGCCATCAGAATAATCTGGAGTGACAAAATGCCGAATTTCAAGATGAGATATGTGCTGATCGCGCTTGTGCCGTTGGCGGTTGCCGGTTGCGTCAGCGCTGAGGATCAGCGCGCAATGGATCAGCAACAGTGCGCGTCTTACGGCTACAGGCCAGGAACCAACAGGTTTGCCGACTGCATGATGCAACAGACCTCACAACGTTCAGAAGATGAGCAGCGCTCATTGGATCGCATGGCCGCGCAAGAA
Organism: Mesorhizobium sp. M7A.F.Ca.CA.003.01.2.1; assembly: GCF_003998945.1. Lineage (NCBI taxonomy): Bacteria > Pseudomonadati > Pseudomonadota > Alphaproteobacteria > Hyphomicrobiales > Phyllobacteriaceae > Mesorhizobium > Mesorhizobium sp. M7A.F.Ca.CA.003.01.2.1. The sequence goes on from NZ_RZRA01000103.1 coordinate 671, forward strand.
CAGAGAGACAAGGATCGCAAGGAAGCGCGTCGAAAGGACGACAGCTACATCGATCCAAGGCCGAGTTACGACAAGGATGGCAATCCGAATTTCGACACTCAAGGCAATTACCAAGGGTGTCACGGCGCGGGATGTTTGGTCGACAATCCAGACAATAACGATGACGATGACCAGTAGGCTGGCTCCGCGAGGCTCTCCTTCCTGCCCCCTATAGTCCGGACCTCAACCCAATCGAGAAACCCTTCGCCAACTTCAAGCACTACATGCGGCGTTGCGCCAGGCGCAGGCTAGAAGTCAACCCAAATGCGAACCGCTCTACCTCGGCGAACAGCCGGGAAATGCCGATCCTGCACACGCGATCCGCGATTCCATCAGCTTGAAGGATGGTTCCGGAACTTTTTGCCGCAATGGCAGGTTCGAGCGACATGACGAAACTATCTGACCCTGGCCCGCCGTTCCCAGCAAGCTGCACGGCGGCCAGGACATCCCGGAAGAAGATCATTACTGCGGGCAGACGGTTGACCGGCGCGATTTACTCCAGGTGTTCTGGAGGAAGAGCCGGGGCATCGAGCGCTGGAACCGAGCCAGCTGCAACGATCATCGAATTTCCCCGAAGAAAGTACCTGCCTCTAGAAGCGCTTTCGGATCAGGGGCCGTTTCAGGGCAAAGCGGGCGATATTGTCGAGCGTTCTTGGCACCGCCATCTCCCCGATGCCCTCAATGGCGCCCTTGGCCGCTGCGTCCTCACGAAAGCGCACTATCCATTCTTCCGTGAGGCTGTCCCGTTGAACAGTGAATCTCGAATTGGCGGTGTCTTCCGGGACCTGGACGCCCATATAATCCGCCACAGCTTCCAGATAGGGCCGTGGGTCTTGCTGCAAATCTTCGTAGACGAATTGACGACAATCCAGCCCCGCAAGTTGTAGGTAGGACCTCCAGAACGCATAGCTTCGATCAATCTGGAAATACGCTTGGCTGATGTCGGCGAAGCTATAAGGAACAGAGCGCGGATTGACTTTCCCTTCGTGCCGGCTCGTCCACACTCCAGACATCCTAGCTCGGTAGAACGAAATAGCTTGCTGAATTCGGTCGCGACGTTCCAACAAAATGAATTCCAAGCCGTGTTTTCTTCGAATCTCGAATAGAAAATCCTTTCCGAATTTCTCCTTACACCAGGCCAGATGGCGCGGAAACAACTTGATCGCAAACCGCCCGTTGTCGGTCGACGCTTTCTCGATGACCGCTTTTTCAAGATCATCATAGGTGCGGGGATCGAAACGTAGATAGGCCGGATCAAGCCATTCCTCCGACCGTCCCATCAGGCCAGTTGCGTTCGTCAGGCTTCCCAGCCAGTTCGAACCGCTTCTTCCCTCTGTAAGAATCGCAACGCCCCGCATAAACTCCTCACTTCACCTTGTCCCGGAACGCATGCCGCAAGGCCCGCTTATCTTCAACCCAAATCAGTGCTGCGTTCCCGCCCCAGGTCCAGGAACACCGTGCTCAGCTTATTGCCGCCGTGATCTTCGTTGCCATCTTGTCGGCATCACCAGGGCTTTGGCTGGATTCTAGACCAGATGACCACGCAATTCATCTAGGACGCCGCATCGGCCGCCATCGTCATCGTGGGCGTGTTCGCCGTCGCCGACACGTCGCCACGCGATTGCTGCGCCTGCCCAGGAGTGTCCTCTGTCGAATAACCGTGAGGGTTGTTTTCGCCGCCATCACTATTTTTGTGAACCAATTCACCCGAGGCGCGACCAAGTGATGTGTCCAAACATGGTTCATCAAGGAGAACGTCTTATGTTTACTGTCTCGAGAAACGTCTTTTTGGCCGCCATCGCCGTTTCGGTGCTGGCCGGCTGCAAGACAACCGCTCCCAGGGAATGCGACAAGCTGAAGCCTGGCGTCACCTATAACGGCAAATGCTGCGGCATCGGCGAGCCTTGCCGCGAAGGCAAGGGCGGCGGCGACAGGCCGGGAAATACGCCTGATCCAGCGCCGCAATGATCTGATTGCGTGTCGCCCGTTCCGGTCAGCGCTGGGACGGGCGGGTTGCGCTCGAAAGCTCGCCAACGTCCAGCCTCCCCTTGAGGCACCGAAATCGTCCACCTCTGTGTAACGCGCGCCCTGGACGGCCCTGTGCCACGCTGTGCCCTGCTTATCCCAAGTGAGGCGTTCTTCCGCCAGCACCTCGACGCTGCTCATCCCGCGCGTCATGCCCACGCGCTTTGTCTGGCGAGCCGGCCAGCATGTCGATCCAAGTCTGATTTGTCTGGTTGGATGGTGGGCGTGACAGGGATTGAACCTGTGACCCCTGCAATGTCAATGCAGTGCTCTCCCGCTGAGCTACACGCCCATCCGAAGCCGCGCATACACCATTTTTGATCCAGCGCGTCAATAGCAGGAAAAAGGAAAGAAGGCGTCGTCTCGCCGCAGTGGCGAAGAGGTGCGGCGCCTCGCCTAGAAAACGGCTCAGGCCGCCTGCAGCATCTTCTCCACCTCGTTGACGAGGTCGCGCAGATGGAATGGCTTCGACAGCACCTTGGCGTCTTTCGGCGCCTTGGAATCCGGGTTCAACGCAACGGCGGCGAAACCGGTGATGAACATGACTTTCAGATCGGGATCGATCTCGGTGGCGCGGCGCGCCAGCTCGATGCCGTCCATCTCCGGCATGACGATGTCGGTCAGCAGCAGCGAGAACGGCTCTTCGCGCAGCCGCTCATAGGCGCTGGCGCCATTGTCGAAATCGCTGACCTGGTAACCGGCGCGCTCCAGCGCCTTGACGAGGAACCGACGCATATCGTCGTCGTCTTCCGCCAGAAGAATGCGTGCCATGATATCCTGTCCGAATCACCCGCCCGAGATTGCCGTTGGGCAAGCCCGTTAACCATCCTGTATATGAGGAGGTGAGGGTAAACATCAAGTGAACGCGGACGGCGATGATCCATATTTGCCGGGGGTGTGCCGCCGCTGAAATGCTGGACACGCGGCCTGCAAGGTGGCACTTTCACATCATGATGCACTGGTGTTTTCGGGTTCGTTCAAATTGAAGACGGCAGCCGAGGATTTTTCGGTCTTTCCACCCTTCGAAATCCGGTCGGGCGCCGAGCAGCGCGTCCCCTTCCTCTTCAATTCGCCGCATAGCGGCCGCTACTATCCCGAACGGTTCCTGGCCATGGCAAGGCTGGACCGCAACGCCATCCGCCGGTCGGAAGACTGTTACGTCGATGAGCTGTTCGGCGGTGCCGTGGCGCTCGGCGCGCCGCTGCTGGCGGCGAATTTTCCGAGGGCCTATCTCGACGTCAATCGCGAGCCGTGGGAGCTCGATCCTCGCATGTTCGCCGAGCCAGTGCCGTCCTTCTGCAACATCCGCTCGGCGCGGGTGGCGGGTGGGCTTGGCACGGTGCCGAAGCTGGTCGGCGAGGGGCTCGACATCTATTCCGGCCGCCTGCCGCTGTCGGAAGCCGTTGCCCGGATCGAAACCGTCTACAAGCCCTATCACGAGACGCTGAAGCGGCTTTTGACCCGGACCCATGCGCGGTTCGGTTTTGCCGTGCTGATCGACTGTCATTCGATGCCGGCGAGCATCCGTGTCGGCGACAGCGGGCTGCGGCCCGACTTCATCATCGGCGACCGTTTCGGCATCTCGGCAACCGCCGCCCTGACCGAGACCGCGATCGGCCTGCTCAGCGCCATGGGCTATTCGGTTGCCCACAACAAACCCTATGCCGGCGGCTTCATCACCGAGCATTACGGCCGCCCGGCGCGCCATCTGCATGCGCTGCAGATCGAGGTCAATCGCGGGCTCTACATGAACGAACGGACATTCGAGAAGGCCGCCGGCTTCGATGCGCTGGCCGACGATCTGACGCGGTTCTCAGCCGACCTGATGTCGATGCCCGACCATCATTTCATCGACCTGCCGCTGGCCGCGGAGTGAAATCGCGGCGTAAAAAAAGACCGCATCGTTTGCACGATACGGTCGAAGTCTAGGGAGGAAACGCCCAAGGAGGGCATGGACAGGAAACCCTGTCCGAGGTCAAGGGTATTGTGCGTTGCACAAATGTCAAGCGACCTTCAGGCTTTTTTAATTCACTCTGATGTGGAAATTGCGTTTCGACGACGCTTATGTGACATCCGGGCAACAGATGCCGTCGCGGAGAAGTAGTCGAACACACTTGTTTTGGTACGAAATTGGCGGCAGAGCACGGCTCGGACATGCTGCAGTGCGGGAGAATCAGTTGGACATCAGTGTCGATTTCATGCGCCGCATCGCGCAGGTGGCGGCGGCGGAGACCTTGCCGCGCTTTCGTGCCCAAGGCGCGGTCGCCAACAAGGAACAGGGCAGTTTCGATCCGGTCACCGAGGCCGATCGCGAGGCCGAGCGCGCTATCCGGGCGTTGATCTCTGCCGAGTATCCCGACCATGGCATTCTTGGCGAGGAGCATGGCAGCGAGAACATTTCGAGCCGGCATGTCTGGGTGATCGACCCGATCGACGGCACGCGCGCCTTTATTTCCGGCCTGCCGGTGTGGGGCACGCTGGTCGGGCTGACGGTCGACGGTGACGCCGTTGCCGGCATGATGGCGCAACCCTTCACCGGCGAGCTGTTCTACGCCAACGCCTCAGGTTCGCACTATGAGGGGCCGGGCGGGCCGCGAAAACTGACGACCCGCAAGACGACGAAGTTGGACCAGGCGACGCTGTTCACCACCACGCCGGCGCTATTCAAAGGCGAAGCGCGCAACCGTTACGATGCATTCGAAAGACAGATCCAACTCGCCCGCTATGGCGCCGATTGCTATGCCTTCGCCATGATCGCTTCGGGAAGCGTCGATATCGTCGCCGATCCCGGTTTGAAGCCATACGACATCGTGGCGCTGATCCCGATCATCGAGAAGGCAGGCGGTGTGGTCACCACATTCGATGGCGGGCCTGCGGAAAAGGGCGGCGATGTCCTGGCGGCTGCAACGCCGGAACTCCACGCAGCTGCCATGGCTGCCTTGCGCGGCTGACCAGCGACCGGCGGCCGTCAGGCCGTGGGGTCGTCGCTGCCGGGAATGAAGGCGTCGAAGGCGGCGAGCAATTGCTCGCGGTAGATGTCGGCTTCCTGCAGGATTTCGTGGCGGGAGCCGTCGATCATCAGCAATGAACCGAGCCGCAGACGCCTGGCGTAGGCTTCGACAGCCCTGGTCGAGACGACCTGGTCGGCGCCGGCGGCGATGATCAGCAGCGGGACCTGGATCCGGGCCATGAAGTCGGGGTCGTTGACGGCTTCCGAAGCTTTCGCGGCTGCCCGCAGCCAACGGATCGTCGGCCCGCCAAGCGCCAGTTGCGGGTATTCTTCATAGATCCGTGTGTTGCGCCGATAGCGTTCCGGGTCCGATGTCAGCTTGTTGGTCTCGAAAGGGGCCGTTGCCCTCGGCCGCGGACCCCAGGCGGCATAGAGCCGGCCGAGGCCGAGAGCGCAGAACAGGGAACAGACGCGGCGAACCGTCGAGATCGAGACCGGAAGGTCGGGCAGCGTCAGGAAAGGCGCGATCAGCACCATGCGCCGGACGCGGTTCACCATCGACGGCGCGGCCAGCAGGGTGATCAATGCGCCTGCCGAATGGGCCAGGATGTAGTAGGGTCCGCGGCAATCGGGCAGCACGATCTCCTCGAAGAACTGTTCGAGGTCGGCGGTGTAGTCGCGGAAGCTGCTGACGTAGCCGCGCTGGCGATCGCGGATCAGCCGGTCTGAATCGCCCTGGCCGCGCCAGTCGAGCGTGGCGACGCCAAAGCCACGATCGGCAAGGTTGCGGATGGTTTCGAAATATTTCTCGATGCACTCGTTGCGGCCGGTGAGCAGGACCACGGTGCCCTTCATCGGGCGAGCGACCGCGCCGAACAGGCCGTAGCGGATATTCTTGCGGTCACGCGTGGTGAAGAAGCCGCCGGCGGCGTTTTCCGGCCGCGGATTGCCCTCGATTTCGTGAAAAAGGGAGTTTTCGGTGAAAAGATCCGTCATTCGGCGCTTCGTGCTCGGCGTCTCGCATGCCCGCCTGCGCTGGCCGGCTCCGCTATGGTGATAGACGCCCATGCGCCAAAAGCCAAGGAATTCCCGGTGACTGACTGGGCTGCAACAGGGAAGGCCGGAAGCCGCTTGAAAGCGTGCTTCCGGCCTCTGTCGATCCGGGAGGAAGGGACGTTACACCCGGTCGGCCTCGTTGCGGTGCCTGTTGTGCAATCGGCGCCGCCAGTCCTTGATCCTGGAATGGACTTTAGCGCCGGCTGCCTGAACGCGCGCCGAAGTGCCGGTTCATCTGCCGTTCATCAAGGGTCCGGCCGCCGTGGCTTTTGCCGCCAGGTGAAATCTTGAAATGCTTTCCAGCGCTCCCCAAATGTCTCGTGCGGTCGCCAATGTAGGGGCCGCTGGCCCACCCGAAACGCCGCTCAAGGGTTTCGCACCGGCCATACGCAAACCATGTTGCTCAACAGGAGAACACCTCATGCGTCACGTTGATTTTTCCCCGCTTTATCGCTCGACCGTCGGCTTCGATCGTCTGTTCACGATGCTCGATTCGCTTGCGCAGCCGGATGGCGCGCAGACCTACCCGCCCTACAACATCGAGCGCACCGGTGAGGATTCCTACCGGATCTCGATGGCGGTTGCCGGCTTCTCTGACGAGGAAATCTCGATCGAAGCCCATCGCAACGTGCTGACCGTGAAGGGTGAGCGCAAGGACGAGGGCACCGGCGAAGGCTCTGAACTGCTCTATCGCGGCATTGCCTCGAGAGCCTTCGAACGCCGCTTCCAGCTTGCCGACCACGTCGAAGTTGTCGGTGCTTCGCTGAAGAACGGCCTGCTGTTCGTCGACCTCAAGCGCAACATCCCCGAGGAGCTGAAGCCGCGCAAGATCGCGATTACGGCATCTTCGGCCAAGGCCAAGCAGATCGAGGCCAAGACCGCTGCCTAAAGTACAAGTCTCCTCCCGAGACGGAAGCGGCGCCGAAAGGCGCCGCTTTTTTGTTATCGGGGATTTCGGTATCAGGCGATCAGCTGGCCAAAACGGTCGACCTCATCGGCCGTCGTCGCGAAGCTGGTGACGAAGCGATACAGCAACTCGTCCTCGCTGATGTGGCCGTCAAAGCCGTGCGGCTTGTGCCAATCATAGAACGCCGCACCCGCTGCCTGCAGCTTTTCAGCTTCGGCTTTCTTGATCACTGCGAAAACCTCGTTTGCCTGCGGCAGCCATGCCAGTTTTGCCGTGGCCGAATCCTCGATCGCGGCGGCAAGGCGTGCGGCCATGGCGTTGGCGTGGCGGGCGGTGTCCAGCCACAATCCGTCTTTGAAATAGGCCTCGAACTGCGCCGCGACGAAGCGCGATTTCGAAAACAGCTGGGCGGCGCGCTTGCGCAGGAACGCCAATTCCCTGGCACGATCAAGATCGAACAGCACGATCGCTTCGGCGCACCAGCAGCCATTCTTGGTGCCGCCGAAGGACAGGATGTCGACGCCGCGTTTCCAGGTCATTTCGGCTGGCGACGTGTCGAGCGCGACCAGCGCATTGGCAAAGCGGGCGCCGTCCATGTGCAAGGGCACCGAATATCGTTTGGCGATCGCCGCGATCGTCTCGATCTCATCCAGGCCGTAGATGGTGCCGACCTCGGTCGACTGGGTGATCGAAACGGCCATCGGCCGTCCCCAATGGACGATTTCCGGTGCGAAACGGCCGATGGTCCTTTCCAGATTGTGCGGATCGATCTTGCCCAGCGCGCCATCGATCTCATGCAGGCGTGAGCCGCCGGAAAAATACACCGGCGCGCCGCATTCGTCCTCGATGACATGCGATTCGCGATGAGCAAAGGAAATGCCGCCCGGCTTGTTGTAAGCGGTCAGCGCCAGCGAGTTGGCGGCCGTGCCGGTGGCGACGAAGAACACCGCGACCTCGCGTTCGAAAATCTCGCTGAAGCGCTGGTAGACTGCCTGGTCGAGCGCTCCGTCGCCATAGGCGGTGGAAAAGCCGCCGGCATTGGCCGACAGGCCGGCGGCAATGTTGGGGTGGGCGCCTGCCCAATTGTCGGAAGCGAAGAACATGCATCTGCCTATGTCTTGGGAGAACGGGGGGTTGGGGAAATCAGACTGAAGTTGACCGGTTTCGCGTGCTGATCGCAAGGGCCAGGCGCCGGAAAAACAGTAAAGCCAGCCAACGGGCAAAGCCCAGGCC
>NZ_RZRA01001040.1:0-1865 GCF_003998945.1 Mesorhizobium sp. M7A.F.Ca.CA.003.01.2.1
GCTGCGGCGCTTCGGGCAGGTCGGGATATCCGGTCAGCAGCCGCCCGCCGGCTGTCTCGACGCGATAGTAGACGCTGTCGCGGTCGCCGGTGTCGAACATCTCGATCGCCGCCGGGGGCACCGTGGCATCGAGCACGCCGTCGACCATGGCGACCTGCTCGGCAATCGCCCGCGCCGATCCGACGAGCATCCGGTCGGTGACCAGGTCCGCGGTCGCCAGTGCGTTGCGCTGGCTGGTCCACAGGTTGATGGTCGCGAGCCCGGCAAGCGGCAGCACCACCCATGCCAGCAATTGCAGGCGGAGGCTGTTGATCCTCATGGCGCCAGGATCGTCACGGCGCCAAATCGTCTTGGCGCAACAGGTAGCCGAGGCCACGCAGTGTGGCGATCTGGACCCGCGACCCGTCGAGCTTCTTGCGCACGCGGTGCACGTAGATCTCGATGGCGCTGGGATCGGCGTCGGTCTCGAAATCGTAGATCGCGGCCGACAATGCCGCCTTGCTCACCGTGCGTCCGGCCTTGACCATCAATTGCTCAAGCACGGCATGCTCGCGCGGTGTCAGCGCCAGCGCCTCGCCGGCAAGCGAAAACAGCCGCGTGTTGGTGTCGAAGACGAGATCACCGCAGGCAACGACCGGCGCGGTGCGGTCATTGGCACGGCGCAATTGCGCGCGGATTCGTGCTTCGAGCTCTTCGATCTGGAAGGGCTTGGCCAGATAGTCGTCGGCGCCCTCATTGAGGCCCTTGACCCGGCCGTCGAGACTGGCGTTTGCGGTCAGCACGATCACCGGCACCCGGTTGCCGCGCGTCCGCAACATTCGCAGCACCTCCAGCCCGCTCATGCGCGGCAGCGCAAGGTCGAGGATGACAAGCGCGTGGTCACCGGCGGCGAGCGCGTGTTCGACATCCTCGCCATCATGGACGATGTCGACGACATAGTTCGCCTGACGCAGGGTCTTGCCCAGCCAATCCGCCAGCTCGCGATTGTCTTCTACAAGCAGCAACCGCATTTCTATCGCTGTCCTGGGGTGCAGGTCACCCGGATTTCCGCCACTTCTTCAACTGGCGCCGCCAAGTCGCGCCCGATTGATGATCGTGCACAAGCGATAATCTCGATCCAACCGCAAGGCAAATGTAGGAGATCCAGAAGTTCAGATGGTGCGCAATCGCTTCAAACCGAACCGTTCAGTTCGATTTCTGTTGACGCACTGTGTAGCAGATGGTGAACGCCGGCCTGGCGAGCGGTCGCGCCTGGTGATGGGCGTTATCGATTAACTGTCTGATTTCAAACAGTTAAATTATGACCGCCGAGACCCTGTGTCAAATTTCAAGGCCTGGATTCGAGCCGCGGGGGAACATCTTCGTGATTGGAATCCGCGGCAGCGCGAGCCCATCTCGGGGTGGTCCGAGCGACGCGAAATTCCTCCCAAGGGCACGCCACTAGACGGACATGACAAATACTGGAGTAATTAAAATGACCAAGATCGCTCTTACCGCCGCCGCCATCCTCGTTGCCACGGGCACTGCTTTTGCCGGCAGCGACAATTATGGCTCGGCCAACGCCAATCAGCCTGCCGTCGCTGTCGACCATTCGATCACCGCTTCGGTCTCCAAGTCGACGCAGACCGTCCAGGCCCCCGCTTCGCAGGGCGCTGACCGCAACCTCTTCGGCCGCTAATCGCGACTGCCGATATCGACCCAAACTTGAACTCAGGAGTAATTAAAATGACCAAGATCGCTCTTACCGCTGCCGCCATCCTCGTTGCCACGGGCACTGCTTTTGCCGGCAGCGACAATTATGGCTCGGCCAACGCCAATCAGCCTGCCGTCACCGTCGACCAGTCGGCCACTGCTTCGATCTCCAA
>NZ_RZRA01001041.1:0-1863 GCF_003998945.1 Mesorhizobium sp. M7A.F.Ca.CA.003.01.2.1
GTTTCGTCGTTGGGGCGGGCGGCGCATCCTGAGTGGACGGCGGCGCGACAGCACCATCCGCCCATGCCGGGCCATAAATGACGCCGGAAACAAGCAGAGATGTCAAAAATGCAAAAGGAATCCGCATCGCCGGACTCTAGTCCCGGGCGAGAGAACGTCAAACTGAATTTGGCGTGAAAAGGCCGGCAGACGGCGACAAGCATCAAATGGGCGGAGGCGACAGCCTCCTGCCCGAAAACTCAGCCCTGACGTGCCTTGTAGCGCGGGGCGGTCTTGTTGATGATGTAGATGCGGCCCTTGCGGCGAACCAGCTGGTTGTCGCGGTGACGCGCCTTCAGCGCCTTGAGCGAATTCTTGATCTTCATGGTCTTGCCTGTCGGTGTGGACCCGGTTGGGTCGAAATTTTAAGGCGCGCCAGAAGACGCGCCTTTGAACTGTGGGTGGCTCATAAACGAGGAGCCTTGTCCCTGTCAACCGCAAGCGTGCTCCATAGCGGCTGTGAATCATCCCTGTCATCAATTATCCGCCATGTCTGCCTTGCGGCATTGCGCGGCCCTGGGCCGGCTGGGATGATGCGGTCGCCGTGAAATGATTTGGAGACGACTATGCGCCGGATGTTCCTGGCCGCCTGCCTTGTCCTGCTGGCGGCAGCTTCGGTTGCGCGCGCGCAGGAATGCGACCGCAGCGACGACAGCCAGCAAATGATGAACATCTGTGCCGGCGAGGATTACCAGGCGGCCGACGCCAGGCTCAACACGGCCTATCAGAACCTCACCAGCTCGGACGATGCCAACGGCAAGAGATTGCTGCAGGTGGCGCAACGCGCCTGGATCACTTTTCGCGATGCCGAGTGCGCGCATTCCACCGCCGCCAGCGAAGGCGGATCGATCCATTCGATGGAAGTTTCGCAATGCCTGACCCAGATTGACCAATGACCGCGTCAAGCAGCTCGCTGCCGCGGCCAATTGCGAGGAAGGCGATGGGAGTTGCGCCAATACAGGGCAGGACGAGAGCGACGACGCGCAGTAGGCAACCTTATGAGGCGCGACGTCTGATCCGAGTGAAATGACCCATCTTGCGGCCGGGCCGCGCTTCGGTCTTGCCGTAGAGATGCAGCATCAGATCGGGCTCGGCGAGAAGCTCCGGGACGCGCAGCACATCGTCGCCGATCAGGTTTTCCATCACGCAGTCGGAATGGCGGTCCGGGCCGCCGAGCGGCAGGCCGGCGATGGCGCGGATATGCTGCTCGAACTGCGAAACGACACAGGCGGCTTCCGTCCAATGGCCGGAATTGTGCACGCGCGGCGCGATCTCGTTGGCCAGCAGCGAGCCATCGGCCAGCACGAAGAACTCGACGCCGATGACACCGACATAGTCGAGCGCCGCAAGGATCTTCGATGCGGCCGTTCGGGCTGCTTGCGCCGTCTCCGGCATAATGGCGGCCGGCAAGGTCGATGTGTGGAGAATGCCGTTGCGATGGATATTCTCGGCTGGATCGTAGGCGACAACCGCACCGTCCAGCCCACGCGCCGCGATCACCGATATCTCGCGCTCGAACGGCACGAAGGACTCCAGAATCAGCGGCACATTGCCCATCGCCTCGCATGTGCCGGCAAAACCGCCGGCTTCCATGTTGCGGAAGACGCGCTGGCCCTTGCCGTCATATCCCATGCGCCGGGTCTTCAGGATGCCGCTGCCGTCGAATGCTTTCAGCGCCGCCGCCAGCTCGTCATCATTGTCGACGGCGTGGAAATCGGCGGTGGCAATGCCGATGCCGTTGAGGAATGTTTTTTCGTCCACCCGGTCCTGCGCCACTTCCAACGCACGCGCCGGCGGATAGACAGGAACCTTGGCCGCCAGAGC
>NZ_RZRA01001042.1:0-1802 GCF_003998945.1 Mesorhizobium sp. M7A.F.Ca.CA.003.01.2.1
CAGCAGTGCTTCCGATGGCAGGTCGATGGCGGGATGTTCCTTGGACGACATGAACCTCGACGCGAATGGCGGCTTTCACCTGTAGCAGCCGGGCGGAAAATACCCAACCGATCGTACCCAGTCTGCCATGGATCGGTTGCCGCCGACATAGCTGGGATCAGGTAGAGCGAGCCGGGTATGGCCGTTTGTAACAGCGCCCGTGCGGGAGGCGCTTTTCGTGACATCCAACGGTTGCCTCCAAGCCCGATCCTGCTGCAATCGGAGGAGAGACAATGCGTCAACATCTGCTGAACGGTTGGCTCGTGGCAGCCCTGGTCGCGACGACCTGCCTGCTCGGCGTGACCGCTTACGCGGAGGTGAAGGAAGACATCTCGCGCGTCGCCTGCACGCATGGAGGACAGGCTCCCGGCGAGCGGGGCGCACGGTGTGATACCTGTGCCGCCGCGCGATGCGATGTGCGCGCATCAGGAGCCTGAGCGGCAGCCGTCAGGGGACCGCATGAGCGGCAATCCGCCAGCCAAAACGGCGCTTGCATCCGGGCACGATCCGCGCAGCCGAGATAGAATTTCCGATCAGACAAGCCGGATGTTGCGTGCGGGGCTGAATCCCTTGCCGCGCAAGGGTTTCAGACGCGGGCGCCGTCGAATTTTTCGCGCGCCGCCTTGACGCGCATGGTGTTGGCGCGCGCCCATTCGCTCAGTGCGCTGACGGGGATCAGCAGCTCGTGGCCGAGCTCGGTCAGCTCATAATCGACGCGCGGCGGAATGGTTGGAAACACGGTGCGGGTGACGAAGCCGTCACGCTCCAGCCCGCGCAAGGTGGTGGTCAGCATCTTCTGCGAGATGCCGCCGACGGCTGCGCGCAATTCGTTGAAACGCAGCGGTCCGTCGCCCAGCTTGCCGACGACCAGAACGGTCCATTTGTCGCCGACGCGCTGCAGGATTTCCGAGATGGCGCGGCAGTCTTCGGAGCGGTGTGGGTGCCTCGGTAACAAAAAAGTGCCTTCTTGTGCATCGCGTTTGCAGTATCTCATATAGCGCAGGTATCCAAATGATACCAGTACTTCGTGCAAGGAGAGCCCTTATGTCCAAACCCAAAATTGCCATCGTCGTCGGATCGACGCGCGCCGCTCGTTTCGCCGATGTGCCAACCCAATGGATCGCCAAGATCGCCAAGTCGCATGCCGACATCGATGTCGAGATCGTCGACCTTCGCGACTTCCCGCTGCCGTTCTTCGACGAAGTCGCATCCTCCGCATGGGCGCCGTCGCAGAACGAAGTGGCACAGCGCTGGCAGAAGAAGGTCGCCGAATTCGACGGCTTCATCTTCACCGCCGCCGAATACAATCATGGCCCGACGGCGGTGCTGAAGAATGCCATCGACTACGCCGCCAACGAATGGAACAAGAAGCCGGCCGGCTTCGTCGGCTATGGCAGCGTCGGTGGCGCTCGCGCCGTCGAACAGCTCCGCCTTCATGCCGTCGAATTGCAGATGGCGCCGGTCAAGTCGGCCGTCCATATCGCCTGGGGCGATTTCCTCGCCGTCCGCCAGGGCGAGAAGAAGCTGGAAGACCTCGAGCATCTGAACCAGGCCGCCACGGCGCTGGTCAACGACGTTGCCTGGTGGGCCAAGGTGCTCAAGGCAGCGCGTCAGGCCGACGCCGTCGCCGAGGAAGTCAAGGCGGCCTGACCGCCGGTTCGAATTATCCTCCCAAGGATCCGGGGCGGCGCTTGCGCCGCCCTTTTTCAATTATAGCGGCTCAAACCGAAAGCTGGCGCCGGATCGGACGACGCGGCCGATAC
>NZ_RZRA01001043.1:0-1860 GCF_003998945.1 Mesorhizobium sp. M7A.F.Ca.CA.003.01.2.1
GCAATGCGATGCTCTCGCCGTTTTCGCGTACCCGCGTCAGCGTGTAGCGGAATTCGGCTTCCGCCTGGTTCTTCTGCTCGGAGAGGCGGACGAAATGCCGGCCGATGACCACCATCGACGTGGAGGTGATGGCGGCATAGATGACTGCGGTGATGACGAGGAAGCCGGGAATGGTCAGGTTTTCGCCACCGATCGGCAAAGTGAGCGCGCCGCCGATCGTCCACAGCACCACGATGAAGGTCGAGGCCGACAGGAACGCATTGAGGACGCCGGAGATGAAATCGACCGGTGACTCGGTGGCGATCCGCAGATCCTCCGTGAGGCGGGCTTCGGGGTTCGAGTGGTCGCCGGCGACGAGATTCAACTGGTAGTAGCGGCCATTGGCAAGCCAGCGTGCGATGACGGCGGTGGTCAGCCAGGAACGCCAGCGGCGCTGGATCGTCATGCGCAGATAGACCTGCGCGACCACAAGGCCCGCGCTTCCAGCGACGAGCGGCAGGAATATGGCGCTAAGCACATAAACGGTGTGGACGTTGCGTTGCTCGATGGCGTCGAAGAAGGAGCGGTTCCAGACGTTGATCCCGTATTGAAAGCCGACATTGACGCAGATCAGGATCAACAGCCCGATCGTGAGCGGCCAGGCAAGCCCATCGCCCCGCCTGGCCCAGTAGCCGCGCCCGCTGATCCAGAAACGCCGCAGCAGGTATTTCCGGCGCGCCTGCTCGGCTTCTTCGGGCGTCAGTTGCGGATCCGGCTCGACAGCCTCCGGTGGCGGTCCCGGCTGGCCGTCGACCTCGGGGGCAGCTTCGGCAGTCGGCGGTTTTTTTTCGCGCAGATCCTCTTGGCGCGGCCTGTGGTCACGCGGCGCTTGCTGTCGCGGCTTCAAGGCACCGCGCGGTTTGATGCCGTCGGCCTGTTTCAATTTGGGTTTCGCCTCGGACATACGCTCCGACAACGACCTCAAAATCAAAAGGTTTCACGACGACAGCCGATATCAATGCGCAGTGCCGTAGCCGGCTCCAAAAACCTTTTCGCCGCCGATCCAGACGCCCTTCGGGTCGAGATCGTCCGACAGCGCGACAATATCCGCAGCCGTGCCGTTGGCGAATCGGCCAAGCCGGTGCGACTGGCCGATTGCTTGCGCCGGATAGAGCGAAGCCATGCGCAAGGCCTCGGAAAGCTCGACCCCGATGACGCGGTGGGTGAAACGAATGGCCGAGATCATGTCGAGATCGGCGCCCGCCAGCGTTCCGTCGCCGAGCCGCAGGCTGCCATGCCTGCGATAGACGGTACGGCCGTTGAGCGTGAACGACGTCATGTCGGTGCCGATTGTCGCCATGGCGTCGGTGACCAGAACGATCCTGGCCGGCCCCTGCTTGGCGCGCAGTGCGATCTTGATGGTGGCCGGATCGACATGGATGCCGTCGGCGATGAGACCGGCCGACAAGGCGCCGATGTCGATGGCGGCGCCCGCCAGGCCAGGCTCGCGATTGCCGATCTGGCTCATCGCATTGAACAGGTGGGTAACCATCGAGGCGCCCGCCGCGGCAAAGGCGCTGGCGGTGGCGTAGCCGGTGTCGGAATGGCCAAGGCTGACGATGACGCCGGCCTTAGTCAGCGCCGCGACGCGAGCCGGCTCGACGGATTCGGGCGCGATGGTGGTCAGCAGCACCGGCAGCTTTTGCCGCGCCGCGATCAGCATCGCCTGGTCGGCATCCGTCATCGGCCGGATCAGCGCCGGATCATGCGCGCCCTTGCGGGCGACCGACAAATGCGGGCCTTCGAGATGCAGCCCGAGAAAGCCAGGCACCTTCTGGCGCGCCGCCGCCTCGCCGGCGGCGACAGCGGCGGCCGTGATTG
>NZ_RZRA01001044.1:0-1848 GCF_003998945.1 Mesorhizobium sp. M7A.F.Ca.CA.003.01.2.1
GCCAAGACCTGCTGGCGCAGGCGCGCTCCGGCGTGATGTGGCTGAACGGCGATGAGGACCAAGGGCCGGTGCCGTTCGGTCTTGCCATCGGCGACATGCTGGCCGGTGCCGCCTGCGCCAGCAGGTCTTGGCCGGGTCTCTTGACCCATGGTCCGTCTTCGCCATAGCCGCTGATCGAGGCATAGACCAGCCGCGGATTGATCTTGCGGACCGCCTCATAGTCCAAGCCGAGCCGCTCGATGACGCCCGGCCGGAAATTCTGGATCAGCACATCGGCCTTGGCCAGAAGGCCGCGCAACGCCTCGAGATCGGTCTCGTTCTTGAGGTCGATGGCAAGACTTTCCTTGGCCCGGTTGATGGCATGGAAGATGGTGGAATCGCCGCCGATCTCGGTGTCGCTGAGATAGAGCCGGCGCGACAGGTCGCCGCCATCCGGACGCTCGATCTTGATGACGCGGGCGCCGAGATCGAGCAGCCTGAGTGAGCAATAGGGCCCGGACAGGAACTGGCTCATGTCGACGACGACGAGACCGGCGAGCGGCAATTCGGCTGCTGCCGGCATGCTATTTCTCCGTCTTGCCGACGAAGTCGGCCGGGTTGCGGTACTTCACCGTCTGCAGATGCTCGCAATAGAGAACCAACTCGCCTTCGCCCTTGAACACCTCATAGCTGGCGCGGATCAGCCCCATTTCCTTGTAGCGGGGCTTCTTGTCGAGGTTGGAGCGGATCGAATAGATCGTGTCGCCAATGAAGACGGGTTTTATGAAGCGGAGCTTGTCGTAGCCATAGGAGAAGGCATTGACGCAGTTGGTGGCGACCAGCCCCAGGCCAGCCGAAAAGACAAAGGCGCCGGCGATCAGCCGCTTGCCGAAAATGCCTTCGTTCTCGGCAAACATCTGGTCCTGCACATAGGGGTGGATGTCGAGCACCAGCGTGTTGAACAAATGGCTGTCGCCTTCGGCCATTGTGCGCCGCAACGAGCGGATCTTCTGGCCGACGGGCCAGTCCTCGTAGAACCAGTTTTCGGCATTCCACACCGGCAGCGCGGCGTGATCTCCGGGCATGTTCTTGGGATGCGTCGAGGCGACGCCGACGGTAGGTGCGAAATCGTTCATGGTCGGCACCGCCAGACCTGCATGGGGCACGTCACAGCTGTCGGAAAACGCATCAAGGCGTCGAAATACAAGACGTCTCCTCCCGTCAATCTTCTTTTGTAAATAGTATTTTCACATATGGGGTTGCGTTGCAAGCGTGAACAGGCGAAATTTTGGCTGCTCCCGCGCGCCAAAGCGCAGGCGGGTAGGGGAGGAAATCATGCGCGAGAATTGTCTGGTCTTTGTCGGCAGCCTGAACCGCGAGGCGCCGTATTTTCAGGGCGCTCGGGGCGTCGGCCTCAGCGTCTACAGCTTTGACGAGACGACGCTGGAAACACGAAAACTGGCCGAGACCAACGACGTCGACAATCCGACCTTCCTCTCGGTGACACCGGACGGCTCGCGGATCTACGCCAACTCGGAAGTGTTCACCTGGCGCGAGGGCACCGTCTCAGCTTACAGCTTCGATCGAGCTTCGGGGACGCTCATTTATCTGAACAAGCAACCGTCGCTCGGCAGCATAGCCGCCCACAACACCATCACCCGCGACGGGACAAAACTGCTGGTCGCCAATTACGGCATGGGCGAGGGCGGCCCGGATCGCGCGGTGGCTGTCTATGGCTTCGAAGAGAACGGCGCCTTGTCGGCGCCGCTCGCCAGCGTTTCGCATGAGGGCAGCGGCCCGAATGTGGCGCGGCAGGAACGCTCGCATGCGCACAGCGTCACCGAAACCATCGGCGGGGGAACAGCCATC
>NZ_RZRA01001045.1:0-1838 GCF_003998945.1 Mesorhizobium sp. M7A.F.Ca.CA.003.01.2.1
CTTCTTGTCCTGGACGAGGCCTATTTCGAATTCGCCGATCCCGGCGCGCCCGACGGCATCGAGGTCCTGCGCAACAGCAGCATCGACCATGTCGTGCTGCGCACATTTTCGAAGGCTTATGGCCTGGCGGGGCTGCGCGTTGGCTATGCCGTTTGTTCGGGCTTCGAACTGGCAAGAGTGATCGCGGCCGCCAAGACGCCGTTCAACGTCAATGCGGCAGCACAGGTCGCCGCTATTGCGGCACTGGCCGACGAAAGCTGGATGAAGGCGTCGGCGGGCCGCGTCAGAGCCGAGCGCGTGCGCACCGCCGCCGCACTTACGGGCCTTGGTTTCCGGGTTGCCCAGTCGCAGACAAACTTCCTGTTCTTCGACTGCAAGGGCGACAGCTCCAGCGTTGCCGCCGGTCTCCTGAAGCAGGGGATCATCGTCAAGGCGTGGCGCGAAGCCGGCTACGAGCACTATCTGCGCGCCACCATCGGCTTGCCGGCCGACAACGACCGGCTGATCACGGCGCTTCAGGGATTGGCTGGGCGATGAGCGGCCACGCGTCTCCCAGGCAAACGAACTGGATCGAGCAAGCGGTGCCGTTGTCGGTTGTCGACGCGATCCGCCATGTCGTTGGCGCCTCGAATGTGCGGATCGGTGATGATGCCGGGGCGATCGACCTTGGTTCGAACGGGACGGATTGCGCCGCCGGCATCGTCGTTGCGCCTTCATCGACCGGCGAGGTCGCCGCGGTGGTGCGCATCTGCAGTCAAAATGAGATTCCGATCGTGCCGCAGGGCGGGCGGACCGGCCTGGTCGGCGGAAGTGTCTCGCGGCCGGGCGAGATCGTTCTTTCCCTGGCACGCATGAACCGGATCGAGCGGCTCGATCCCGTCGAGCGCGTGGCGATCGTCGGTGCCGGTGTTACGCTCGAAGCTTTGCAGTCTGCCGCATTTGAGCACCGCCTGGAGCCCGGTATCGATCTTGCCGCGCGCGGTTCGGCGACGATCGGCGGCATGGTTTCCACGAATGCGGGTGGCGTGATGGCCTTTCGCAACGGGGTCATGCGCCACCGCGTCCTTGGCCTGGAGGCCGTGCTGGCCGATGGATCGGTCTATTCCGATCTGACGCGGGTGGTGAAGAATTCCGCCGGCTACGATCTGAAGCATCTCTTCATCGGTGCGGAGGGCACGCTTGGCATCGTGACCCGCGTGGTCGTCAAGCTCGACCCTTCGCCCCGAGCCACCGCCACCGCGCTTTTCGGGCTGCCGTCTGTCGAAGCGGCGCTGCAAGTCATTCGTCTGGCGCTTGAATCGGATGCGGGACATTTGCGCGCGGCGGAGGCGATGTGGACCTCGTATTTCAGCCTGGCCGCAGCCGCGCATGAATGGTCCGAACCGAGCGTGCCGCTCGACCAGCCGCTGTTCCTGCTGCTGTCGCTTGGCGGCGCGCGCGAAGAGGCGCTGCGCGAAGATTTCGAGCGGATCTATTCGGAAGTGATGGAGCGCTATCCTGAAGCCACCGGCATCATTGCCGGCTCGCGGCGGCAAGAGGAAGACCTGTGGCGGTTGCGCGAGGACACCGGCGTGCTCTATCGCGCCCATCCCCAAGCGCCTTCCTTCGACGTGTCGGTGCCTCTGTCGGAAATTCCGGCCTATCTCGACAGAATCCTGCCCCGGCTCGCAGCGATCGAACCGGGTCTGGCGCCCTATGTCTTCGGTCACCTGGCCGATGGAAACCTGCATATCATCCTCAACCGTCAGGGTCCGCTGGCGCCTGACGTAGCGGAGGCTGCCGAGAGCGTCCTGTACCAACAACTGCGGGAGATTGGCGGCTCTTTTTTCGCCCAGCAC
>NZ_RZRA01001046.1:0-1832 GCF_003998945.1 Mesorhizobium sp. M7A.F.Ca.CA.003.01.2.1
CAGTACCCGGAGGGCGATTTCGCCGCGATTGGCGATGAGGATCTTCTGAAACATCAGGCCCGCTCTACTCGATCACGACGAGCGGCATGCCATATTCGACCGGCTGCGAATCCTCGAAAAGGATCGCGGTCACCGTGCCGGCGCGTGGCGAGGGGATCTGGTTCATCGTCTTCATTGCTTCGATGATCAGCAGCGTCTGGCCTTCCTTGACCTTCTGGCCGACTTCGATGAATGCCTTGGCGTCCGGCGACGGAGCCAAATAGGCCGTGCCGACCATCGGTGAGGTGACCGCATTCTTGGAAAGGTCCGCCACCACAGGCACGGCAACGGCGGCAGCCTGCGCTGCTGCCGGCGCATAGGCCGGTTGCGGCGCCGCGATTGCATGAACGGCCGGCGCCTGCCGCGAGACGCGCACCTTCAGGTCGCCCAGTTCAACCTCGATCTCGGTGAGATTGGTGTCGTTCAGTATGCCCGCCAGATCGCGGATCAGTTGCTGGTCAACACCGGTCTTCTTTATCGACATTTTCGAGCCTTCTGTTTGTTGGCCGGTCATAGGCGTGCGGCCAGCGCCTGTAGCGCCAGCGTATAGCCGAGCGGCCCAAAGCCACAGATCATGCCGACGGCGACCGGCGCGACCATGGAGACGTGGCGGAATGGTTCCCGCGCATGGATGTTGGAAAGATGAACTTCGGCCACCGGCAATGGTGCGACGGCGCGGATGGCGTCGTGGATGGCAATCGAGGTGTGGCTGTAGGCGCCCGGGTTGATGACGATGCCGACAGCCTTGTCGCCGGCTTCCTGAATCCAGTCGACAAGGTCGCCCTCATGGTTCGACTGGCGGAAATCGATCTCGAACCCCAGCGCCGTGCCTGCCTGCTTGCAGTCGTCGGCGATCGCGGCAAGCGTCTTGCCGCCATAGATGCCCGGCTCGCGCTTGCCGAGCGCGTTGAGATTGGGACCGTTCAGGACGAAAACCGTTTTCAAAAAAGCCGACCTTTCCCGGCGCCGTCATCAAGCCGGCGCGCTGGGCCCTCTATAATGGGCATAGCCGCCCGCGGAAAGAGCGCAAGTGCGTTCTTTCACTGTCCACAACAGGCGGAAATGTGCCAGTGAGAGATAGCTGGCGAGCAAGATCAGAGCGCGGCTTTCGCCGCCTCGATCTTTTCAGCCAGCACTTCCTGCCCGAGCGCCCCGAACACCACCTCGTTGCCGACGACATAGGACGGCGTTCCGGTGATCGCCAGTTTGTTGGCAAGATCGTAGGTCTTGGCGAGGGCCTCGTTGATTGTCGGGTCCTTCATCTTCTCGCGCAGCGCCGCTTCGTCGGCGCCGAGCGACAGCGCGACCTTCATGGCCGCCGCCTCGGTGGCGCGTCCCTGACCGCCGAGCAACGCATTGTGGAACTCGCCGTACTTTTCCGGGTGCATCAGGTGGAAGGCCATCGAGACCACGCTCGCCTTCTGCGAATCCGGTCCGAGGATGGGGAATTCCTTGAGCACGAAACGCAGGTCCGGATCGGTCTTGGTCAGCGCCTTCATGTCGTCGATGGCACGTTTGCAGAAGCCGCAATTATAGTCGTAGAACTCGACGATGGTGACCTTGCCGGTCGGATTGCCGACGACGCCGTCGAAGGCGGAGTTGAAAATCTGGTCCTTGGCATCCTTGATCACGCCGAGATGAGCGATGCGCTGCTCTTCCTTCTGCTTGGCCTCAAGCGCGTCCTGGACCTCCAGAAGAACTTCCGGGTTTTTCAACAAATAGTCGCGGATGATGCCTTCGACCTCGGTGCGGTCGATCTTGGTATCGGCCGCCGCCGTCTCGACCGGCTGTGC
>NZ_RZRA01001047.1:0-1831 GCF_003998945.1 Mesorhizobium sp. M7A.F.Ca.CA.003.01.2.1
GCCAAGGGCAATGGCGGCACGGTGACCATCCAGCAGGACGGCGAGATCGTCACCGATGGCGAGCGGGCGCACGGCATCGTGGCCCAGGCGGTGGGCGGCGGCGGCGGCCTGGCCGGCACGCTCTCCGCCGGCGCTGCCGGTTCCGGCGGTGGCATCGGCGATGCCGCGGCGGCGACGGCGACGGCCATGAGCCAGGTCTGGGTCAAGGGTGCGAGCTCGTATGCCATGTTCGGACAGAGCGCGACCGGCATCGGCGACGCGCACGCGGTTACGCTGACCGCGGGCGACAGCCTGTTCGCGCAGGGTGCTGGTTCCGTGGCCGCCTACGGCGAAAGCACAGCCAACGGCGCGAAAGGCAACATCACCATCAATCTCAACGGTCATTACACGATTGGCGGTGCCGGAACCGGCGTTGCCGCCATGCTCGTCGGCGGCGCCAACAACGCGCTGACCAACCACAGCCTGCTCTACGCAATGGGAGCGACGCCGACATTCGAGATCCAGGCAGCGGATATCCAGGCATTCCAGACCTTCCTGTTGGCGCCCGGTCCCGTCGTGCCGACCAATGCGATCCTGGAATCGCTGCTCGACGATTTCAGTCCGCTGGCCATTACCGGCACGTCGGGTGATGACCATGTCGACAATTCGCGGCTGGGCGACACGCTGGGACGCGTCATCGGCAACATCGATCTCGGCGGCGGCGACAACAGCTTCCACAATTTTGCCGATGCCTCGATGGTCGGACTGAAAACCATCGATCTCGGCGGCGGGCTGTTCACCAATGACGGGCTCTATACCAACCAGGGCATCGGCGTGGTGGCGAAGGTGGATGTCGGCGGCGGCTTCAAACAAAACCTCTCCGGCGATTTCGTCACCGATGTGGATCTCAACAACCAGATCACGGATGCCCTGGCACTAACGGCGGCCGGTGACTTCAACGGCGAAGCGCCGCTGAATTTCCTGTCGATCGATAAGCTGTTCACAGAATATGTGGTCGCCAATGGCTCGGGGATGACCGACTCCGGCATAGCAGCGAAGACCTTGCATCCGGCAGTGGGCTTCAACTTCCAGTTCCGGGTGGATGGCGGCACCGATCTCGTTCTTTACGCCGACAACCCGACATTCCTGGAACTGGCGCAGGATCCGGGGTCCGGCACCACCGATCCCGGCGTGTTCCAGATGGCGCAGTACCTTGACGATGTCGAGGCAGCATCGACCCCGGACAACCCGATGGCCAGGCTGATCAACATGCTGCGCTTCCTGCCCAATGAAGAGGAACTGGGTGCAGCATTGACCCGGCTCACACCGCATTATGCCGTGCATACGTTCAACATGATCAACCGCGAAGCCGACATGATGCTGGAAGCGGCGCGTGAGTGTACTGGCGTGCCTGCCTACAAGAATCCCGACGGCCGCTGCGTCTGGGCAACGATCAGCCCGCAGGCCGAGTACAGCCGCGACGCGGGCGCTGGCACTACAAGCCGCGACGACGTCCTGAAGACGATGTCGCTTGGCGGCATTGGCGAGATCGGCCAGAACTGGTCGCTTGGTGCCACGATCGGCCGCACAGAGTTCGATTCCAAGATCGGCTTCAATGGAGACCTGCTGTCGGAGACCACCGGTGAGGCCTGGCAGGCCTATGCGCTGGCCAAATATACCAACAAGAATTACTTCGTGGACTTTGCACTCGGTGGCGGCACGGGCTCGTTCAAGGGCGAACGCGACACCCATATCGACCCGGCATTCTACATTCCGGGCGAAACGTTGGCGGGTGATTATCACGACGAGGTAATGCTGCCTGGCATCGGCAGCAGCGTCACCTACACACAGA
>NZ_RZRA01001048.1:0-1831 GCF_003998945.1 Mesorhizobium sp. M7A.F.Ca.CA.003.01.2.1
CAACAGAGCCGAGGTTGCATAGTTCTGGGTGCCGAAGCCGGCGACGACGACAAGAACGTCGGTCGACTCGCCCGCATCGAAGCGGCCGCCGACCGCCACCGGCAGGCCGCAAGTGGTGACTGGAGCCTCGCCGGTCACCGAGACCAGCTTGAAATCGAACAGGGTCTCGCCGGAGATGCGGTTGGCCGCGCGCAGTGGATCGACGGCGGATGCGACGCACATGATCGACGAACCGGAAAATACCAGCAGCGTCACCCTAAGCGGCGAGCGCTCGGCGCGAAAGATCGTTGGTTTTTCGCTTTTCGTCATGGAAGCTTCGTAAAACGCAAAACAGTTTCCGGCAAGTCGGGCATTGTTGAGGTCTATTTCTTTCGGAGGAGAGTTCCATGCCGCTTGCGATGAACCGTGAGGTCTTCATTACCTGTGCCGTGACCGGGTCCGGCGGGTCGCAGGACCGCAGCCCGCATGTGCCGCGCTCGCCCAAGCAGATCGCGGATTCCGCCATCGATGCGGCCAAGGCGGGCGCCGCCATCGTGCATTGCCATGTGCGCGATCCCGAGACCGGTAGGCCGAGGCGCGACGTACATCTCTACCGCGAAGTGACCGAGCGCATCCGCGCGGCAGAAGTCGACGTCATCCTGAACCTGACCGCCGGCATGGGCGGCGACATGGTGTTCGGATCGCCGGAAGCGCCGCTGCCGCTCAACGAAAAAGGCACCGACATGGGCGGTGCCACCAACCGCATGGAACATGTGCGCCAATGCCTGCCGGAAATCTGCACACTCGACTGCGGCACCATGAATTTCGCCGAGGCCGACTATGTCATGACCAACACGCCCGGCATGCTGCGCGCCATGGGCGGCATGATGACGGCGCTCGGCGTCAAGCCGGAGATCGAGGCTTTCGACACCGGCCATCTGTGGTTCGCCAAGCAACTGGTCGAGGAAAAGGTGCTCAACCCGGATGCGCTGGTGCAGCTTTGCATGGGCGTGCCGTGGGGTGCGCCTGATGATCTCAACACCTTCATGGCCATGGTCAACAATGTGCCGTCGACCTGGAACTGGTCGGCCTTCGCCATCGGCCGCAACCAGATGGCTTATGCCGCGGCGGCGGTGCTGGCCGGCGGCAATGTCCGCGTCGGGCTGGAGGACAATCTGTGGCTCGACAAGGGCGTGCTGGCCACCAATGCACAGCTGGTCGAGCGCGCCGCCAGCATCGTCACCAATCTCGGCGCCAGAATCCTTGGACCGGAAGAGGTACGGCAGAAGCTCAACCTCACCAAGCGGGCGCCGATCGCGGCATAATTATTCGTCGGGAGGGTCGGCATGACTACCGTAAAATTCACCGCGATGAAGGATGGCGACCGGGACGACTACGAGTTCCTGACCGCGCATGAAATCGACTATGCGGCCAGGACCGGCGAGCGGCTGCTCGACGCGCTGGTGCAGCTCGACGCGGGTCTTTCCGGCTACAAGATCACCCGGCTCGGCCATTCGCTGCAGGCAGCGACACGTGCCTGGCGCGACGGCGCAGACACCGACTGGATCGCTTGCGCGCTGCTGCACGACATCGGCGACATCTATGCGCCTTACAATCACGACGAATATGCCGCTTCGATCCTGAAACCTTTCGTGCGCGAGCAATGCACTTGGGTGGTGGAAAAGCATGGCGACTTCCAGCGGCTCTATTATGCCCATCATCTCGGCGGCAACCGCCACGCCCGCGACCGCTTTGCCGGCCATGCTTATTTCGACGATTGCGACCAGTTTTGCGAACGCTGGGACCAGCCCAGCTTCGACCCCGACTATGACACGCTGTCGATGGAATTCTT
>NZ_RZRA01001049.1:0-1826 GCF_003998945.1 Mesorhizobium sp. M7A.F.Ca.CA.003.01.2.1
CTCGACAACAGCGGCTACAAGATCCTGGCCGAATACGACACGCCGGAATGGGCGCCGCCGAAGGCGCAGCAATGGGCCGGCGGCCAGATCACCCGCTTCGGCCCGAAAATCCTCGGCGTGGTTGCCGCCAATGACGGCACCGGTGGCGGCGCCATCGCGGCCTTCAAGGCGGCCGGCGTCGATCCGGTGCCGCCGGTGACCGGCAATGACGCGACGATCGCGGCACTGCAACTGATCATCGCCGGCGACCAGTACAACACCATCTCCAAGCCGAGCGAGATCGTGGCGGCGGCCGCCGCCAACATCGCCATCAAGCTACTTTCTGGCGAGACGCCTAAGGCCGAGATGACGCTGTACGATACGCCCTCGCAGCTGTTCACGCCGGCTGTTGTGACGCAGGAAAACCTGAAGGCCGAGATCATCGACAAGAAGATCAACACCGCGGCCGAGCTCTGCGTCGATCGTTACGCGGAAGGCTGCAAGAAGCTGGGCATCGGGAACTGACCGCGACCCTTGCCCGCTCCGCTGCCTGGCCACCCGCGTGGTGGCCAGGCAGCGCTCATGCGAAATTTTTGAACCGGTTTTGAAAGGCTTCCTGGCATGACCGATACCTCGGACGAACCGGTTCCGGCAGGCGAGCTGGTGCTCAGCCTGCGCGGCGTTTCGAAGAATTTCGGCGCCGTTTCGGCGCTCACCGACATCGATCTCGATGTCCATGCAGGCGAAGTGGTGGCGCTGGTCGGCGACAATGGCGCCGGCAAGTCGACCCTGGTCAAGATCCTGGCCGGCGTGCATCAGCCGAGCTCAGGCACGATCAGTTTTCGCGGCAAGCAGGTGACACTTGCCGATCCGAGTGCCGCGCTGACGCTCGGCATCGCCACCGTGTTCCAGGACCTGGCGCTGTGCGAGAACCTCGACATCGTCGCCAACATCTTCCTTGGCCGCGAACTCAGCCCGCTGCGGCTGGACGAGGTGGCGATGGAAGTGCGCGCCTGGACGCTGCTCAACGAGCTTTCGGCGCGCATCCCGAGTGTCCGCGAAGTGGTCGCTTCACTGTCGGGCGGCCAGCGCCAGACGGTGGCGATCGCGCGCTCGCTGCTGCTCGAACCCAAGCTCATCCTGCTCGACGAGCCGACGGCAGCGCTTGGCGTGGCGCAGACGGCGGAAGTGCTCAATTTGATCGAGCGGGTGCGCGACCGCGGCCTCGGCGTCGTCATCATCAGCCACAACATGGAAGACGTGCGCGCCGTCGCCGACCGCATCGTCGTGCTGCGGCTTGGCCGCAACAACGGCATCTTCTCGCCCGATGCCTCGAACCAGGAACTGGTCAGCGCCATCACCGGCGCCTCGAACAATTCGGTGTCGCGGCGCGCCGAGCGCAGGCAGGCCAGGCAAGACCAGACCCAGGAGCCACGCCCATGAGCCGCGAAGCCGAACAGGCCGCCCCCGTGCCGCCGCAGCTCGACCGCGCCGATGTGCGCGTCAAGCACGAGGCGGGGATCGGCGGCGCCATCCGCCGGTTCTTCGACCGGGTCCGCTCGGGCGATCTCGGCTCGCTGCCAGTGATTGTCGGGCTGGTCATCATCTGGACGGTGTTCGCCAGCATCAACCCGATCTTCCTGTCGAGCAGCAATCTGGTCAATCTGCTGTTCGATTGCTCAACCGTCGGCGTCATCGCGCTCGGCATCGTCTGCGTTCTGATGGTCGGCGAGATCGACCTGTCGGTCGGTTCGATCAGCGGCTTTGCCTCGGCCATGGTCGGCACGCTGTGGGTCAACCAGGGCTGGCCGGTGGCGCTCGCGATTCTGGCCGCTGTTGCCGTCGGC
>NZ_RZRA01000104.1:0-8855 GCF_003998945.1 Mesorhizobium sp. M7A.F.Ca.CA.003.01.2.1
TAGCTTTGCAGCCGCGGATCGCCTGGCGCCAGCAGGCGCGGATCGAGCGACACATCGGTGTAGCCGAACAGCGTCGGATCATAGCCCAGGGCGCGAGCCGAAAGCGCAATGTTGCCGTGGCGAGCGTCGAGCGGCGTGCCATTGCGGCAGACGCGGTTGTTCATCTGGTAGAGGCCGGTATAGAGGCAGGCGCGAGCGGGCGAGCAGGGCGCCGCGCCGCCATAATGCCGCTTGAACAGCACGCCCTCCGCGGCCAAAGCGTCGGCATTCGGCGTTCGCACGATCGGATGACCGGCGGCGGACAGACAATCGCCGCGCCACTGGTCGCATGTGATCAGGAGAATGTTAGGCCGCCTGGCTTTTCCAGTCACTCACGATACCTTTGTCCCGGATGTCGAACGCCGTTTATGGAACCGAATTCTGGCCATGGCGCAAGTCTGACCTGCGAGCCAATTGGTGAACGAACCTTGTTCCATCGTTCACTTTTATGACACAGTCTATTCTGTGTTTGCCGCCTTTGCGGAAACTGCCCTGGTCCTCATATTGGCGTGGACAGCGGCGAGGGCCGCACATGTACCAAGGGAAGGAGCAAGACAATGCTCGACCAGATCAAGGGCCTGCATCACGTCACGTCGATGGCCAGGGATGCCCGCCAGAACAACGATTTCTTCACCAGGAAACTCGGTCAGCGCCGGGTCAAGAAGACCGTCAATTTCGACGCGCCCGATGTTTACCATCTTTACTACGGTGACGAGGCCGGTACGCCGGGTTCGGTGATGACCTATTTCCCCTTCCCCGACATCGGCAAGGGCCGGCATGGGGTCGGGGAAGTCGGAACCACCGTCTACTCGGTGCCGGAAGGCACGCTTGGCTATTGGGAAAAACGCTTTGCCGATGAGGGCGTCACCGGCCTCTCGCGCGAAGAAACCTTCGGTGAGAAGCGCCTGGCTTTTGCCGGACCGGATGGTGACGGCTTCGCGCTGGTCGAGTGCAAGAGCGACAGCAGAGCACCCTGGGCGAAAGGCGGCGTTCCCACGGATGAGGCGATCCGAGGCTTTCATTCCGTGTCGCTCAGGCTGAAGGATGGCGGCGCCACGGAAGAGCTGCTGAAGTTCATGGGCTATGAGGAAGTCGACAAGTCCGGCAATCTCAGGCGGCTGGCGGTGAAGAACGGCAATGGCGCCGATGTCATCGACATCGAATCGCTGCCGAGCACGGCCTTCGCCGATCTCGGCGCCGGCTCCGTCCATCACGTCGCCTTCGCGGTCGAGAACCGCGCCAGGCAGCTGGAAGTACGCAAGGCGTTGATGGACACCGGCTATGGGGTGACGCCGGTGATCGACCGCGACTACTTCTGGGCGATCTATTTCCGCACACCGGGTGGCGTGCTGTTCGAAGTCGCCACCAACGAGCCGGGATTCGAACGCGACGAGGATACCGCTCATCTGGGCGAGGCGCTGAAGCTGCCGACGCAGCACCAGCACCTGCGGCCCTATCTCGAGCAGCATCTGCAGAAGTTGGAAGGCTGAGACCATGAGCAAGGACGCTTACATCCACAAGGTGCTGCCCGGTTCGCCGGGCGGTCCATTGCTGTTCGTCTTCCATGGCACGGGAGGCGATGAGAATCAGCTTCTGTCGCTGGGGCGCGATCTCGCGCCCCAGGCAACCATCGTCTCGCCGCGCGGTGATGTGTCGGAACAAGGTGCCGCGCGCTTCTTTCGCCGCGCCGCCGAGGGCATCTACGATATGGACGACCTGGCGCGGGCGACGACCAAGATGGCGGGCTTCGTCAAGGCCCATGTTGAAGCAGCGAAGCCATCGGCCGTGCTGGGTCTCGGCTATTCCAACGGCGCCAATGTCCTAGCCTCGGTGGTGTTCGCGGTTCCAGCGCTGTTCGACGCGTCGGTGCTGATGCATCCGCTGATCCCGTTCGAACCTGAGGTCAAGGGCAGCCTCGCCGGCCGCCATATCCTGGTGACCGCCGGCAAGCGCGATCCGATCTGCCCACCGAACCTGACCACGCGGCTCGAGGCCTATTTGCGTGCCGACGGCGCCGATGTCACAGTGGAATGGCACGATGGCGGGCACGAGGTGCGGCCAAACGAGATCGAGGCGGCACGGCGGTTCTTTGCCGATACTGCCCAAGGAGCATAGCAATGCCTGACCAACTGCCTGAGATCGAACTTGAGGATCGCGGTTCCAAGGGCCGCTACGTCCTGCGTGGACCCGATGGCGCCGAGGCCGAGATGACTTTCACCAAGATCGGTGAGCACCAGATCATCATCGACCACACCGAAGTGCCGGACGTCTTTCGCGGCCAGGGTGCCGGGCTTCGGCTTGTCACCCGCGCCGTCGAGGATGCGCGTGCGGCGGGCAAGAAGATCATCCCGCTCTGCCCGTTCGCCAACGCTCAGTTCCGCCGCCATCAGGAATGGGCCGACGTGCTGAAGCGGTAGGGATTCGTTGCTTGGAAACGGCGCGGCAAGCGGCTGCCATCCCACCGGGGCGGCTTTGGCATTTGCGCGGGTGGCGCATCCTGCCTAAGTAGATAGGATATATCTTAGCCGCGCCGACAAACGAACCGAATGATCCCCCAATGACCGAAACCGATCTCGTTCCCGTCTTCGACGGCCACAACGATACGTTGCTCAGGCTCCATCAGTCGAAAGACACGGACGTCGAAAAACTGTTCATCGAGGGGAAATCGGGCGGCCATATCGACCTGCCACGCGCGAAAGCCGGCGGCTTCGCCGGGGGCATGTTCGCCATCTTTCCGCCGCCTGTCGAGAAATCCAGGCGCGGCGCCGTGCCCCTGGCGCCGGGCGCCGCCGAACCGCTGCCGCCCGAGGTTCCCCGCAATGAGGCGCTGACCTCGACCATCGCGATGGCCTCGATCCTGTTCAGGCTGGAACGGGCCGGAGCGCTCACCGTCTGCCGCAGCGCCGGCGATGTGCGCAATGCCATGGCGCAAGGGTCGATCGCCGCGGTGTTCCACATCGAAGGGGTCGAGGCGATCGATCCCGAGCTCACCATGCTCGACGTGCTGCATGAAGCCGGCCTGCGCTCGCTCGGCATCGTCTGGAGCCGTCCGAACGCCTTTGGCCACGGCGTGCCGTTCCGCTTCCCGTCTTCGCCCGACACCGGCCCTGGCCTGACCGATGCCGGCAAGGCGCTGGTCAAGGCCTGCAACCAGTTGAAGATCATGATCGACCTGTCGCATCTCAACGAGAAGGGCTTTCGCGATGTCGCCGCACTCAGCGATGCGCCGCTGGTGGCGACCCATTCCAACGTGCACGCGATCTGCGGCCATTCGCGTAACTTGACCGACTGGCAGCTCGGCGCGATCCGCGAAACCGGCGGCATGGTCGGGCTGAACTTCGCAACCGGCTTCCTGCGCGAGGACGGTCGCATGAATGCCGACACCAGCCTCGATATCATGGTGCGCCATATCGATTCGCTGCTGCAGGCGCTGGGTGAGGATGGCGTTGGTCTTGGCTCCGATTTCGACGGCGCCATGATCCCGGCCGTCATCGGCGATGTCGCCGGCCTGCCGAAGCTGATCGATGCATTGGCGGCACGCGGTTTCGGCCGCGCGCTGATCGAAAAAATCGCCTATCGCAACTGGCTCAATATGCTCGAGAAAACGATAGGTTAGAGACAGCCTGCGGCATGGTGTGTTCGGCCCGCCGGCATATGTCGACAAGGACATAGTTCGTCGGTGGAAGCCGGATACGATTGGGTGGATAGCCGGCAATGCTGAAGACCTTCACGGATGAGGGCGGCGAATTCGAGCGAGCCGATGTCGTCATCGTCGGTGCGGGTTTCACCGGCCTGTCGGCGGCGCTTGAGATGAAGAAGGCCGGCATCGATTTCATCCTGCTCGAAGCACGCGACCGCGTCGGCGGACGCGTCGAGTCCCGATTGAACGGACTTGGCGAACGCATCGATGGTGGTGGCCAGTTCCTGTGCGAGGACATGCCGGAATTGATGGCCATGGTCGAGGCGCGCGGCAAGACGCTGGTTGAAACCTATGTCGATGGCGACTTCATCACCCAGCCGACGATGTCCGCACAACGAGCTGAGCGGACCTATCATGCCGCGATGGCGATCCGCGAGCGCATGAACGGGATCGATCCGGACGATGCCTCGATTGCCGGACTGACCGTCGCCGACTGGCTTGCCTGCCAGCACGATTCGGCCGATGCAAGGATGGCTTTCCGTTCGATGATCGAAGGTCTCTGGTGCATGGCGCTGGACCAGATTCCTCTCTGGTATTTGATCGACAATGACCGGCGGGTCACCAACGAGGTGACGGAACTGCAATATTCTGTGCGCGAAACCATGCATTCGCTGGCCGACGATCTGGCCCGCGACCTTGGCGATCGGTTGCGGCTAAGCGAGCCGGTCACGCGCATCGAGCACAGTTCGCCAGGTGTTCTTGTCGTTTCGGCCGGGGGTGCCGTCGAGGCGCGCACGGTTCTGGTTGCCGTCCCGCCGGCGAAGGTGACGGAGCTCGCCTTTGCCCCCGCTTTGCCGGCCGGACTGGGGCGGGCACTCGGCGCCTGGGAAAGCGGCGCGGCTATCAAGATCCTGGTGCGCTATGCCAAACCGTTTTGGCGGGCGCGGGATTTGAGCGGCATGGTGATGTGGCTCGAGCCGCCGGGGCTGTTTGCCTGCGACGCCGGCAAGGATGCGGAGCATGCGGCGCTCGTCGTGTTCGCCGGCGGCTCGCTCGCGCTGCGTTGGCGCGACCTCGGCGAGGCGGAACTGCGTGCGGAGGTGACCGGCCGGCTGGAGGCAGCCCTTGGTCCGGATGCCGGTGACGTCATCGATTTCAGTTTGCGTGACTGGACAGGAGATCGCTGGAGCGGCGGCGCGTACAGCGATCTTATTGTCGATGTTACAGCGACAGACGCCGAGCGAACGATCCTTGCCGGCGCACCGCCGGTGTATCTCGCCTCTTCAGAACTCTCGCCATCGTTTCCGGGGTATGTCGAGGGCGCCATCATTGCCGGGCGCATCGCCGCGCACAAGATCATTGCCGAGCTTCAAGCTCCGGGCTGAGCCTGATCTTTTCGAAAGACTGTTCGGTAAGATCGGTCAAGTTGCGCCTCGAGCCTCGGCGCCGTCGAAGCCATGCCCGATTTTGCCCGACTTCGCCCGAAATGCTGTTTCGAATTCGTTACAGTGCCAATCCTTCGCCACCCCATCACCGTTACAAAGCGCGGATAAGTTCATTTCACCGCCAAAAGAAACTCAGCGAAGGGGAAGGTAATGCATGCAAAAATCCAGACGATCCGCGGCGAGAGCCGCCTTCAGGCTCCAGAGCGCAATGACCGCCGTCCGAAACTGGCGCTGCGCCAGCGGGCCAGCGACCACCCCATGGCGATGTTCATGGTGCTGGCTGCTTGCGCCTTCGTCGGCATGGCGTTCACGCCGACAATCGGGCCGGCCTTCGCTTCGTTGAATCCGCCGGCCAATCTCATCGACGGCGCGCAGACGACGACCAGGACCGCGCGTCTGCCGGTGCCGTTGACCGACTTCGCCTGCAAGGGCCAGGCCTGGGGTGCCGAGAGCATGGATTGCCTGCGCGCCATCGCCGAACAGTCCGGAACACACAAAAGCCGGGCGATCCGCATGATCGCCAATGCCGCGCCGTTGACCGGCACGCCGAATATTTTCTGATTTCCGTCGAAGCATGGTCCCGAAAACCGTTCCCGTTTTGTGGATCATGCTCTGACCTCCCCGAGCGCCCTCCAGTGCGCTCCTTTTGGCTCCCGCCCCCGGGAGCCTCTTTTTTTATCCTTTCAAGGCCGCCTGTTCGGCGATGGCGGAGAGCACGCTGCGCACATCCAGCGTGCTGAACGGCTTTTCCAGAATCTGCGGTCGCTGGTGCGCCGGCAAGGCTTCGATTTCGGCTTTGGCACCGATCAGGTCTCCGGTGACCAGCACGAAACGCCGCGCCAAATCGGGCTTTTCGGCGAGCAGCTCACGATAGATCGATATGCCGCTGACGCCGGGCATGCGCAGGTCCGAAAAAACGATGTCCGGCGGCATGTGGCCGCTCAAGGTGGCGGCGGCCGATTCCCAGACCGGCACGATCCGCGACTTGATGCCCATCAGTTCGAGGATGTCGGAGAGTGACCCGGCGACATCCGGCTCGTCGTCGATGATCAAGGCATGGCGCAGGCCGCTCGATCGCGGCTGGTTGTCGCCGGCGGTGGCGAGGCCGGCCACGATGGCCGGCAGCTGGACGACGAAACGCGCGCCTCTCGGGAGCACTTCCTCGAACCAGACATTGCCATTGTGCCGCTCGATGATCGATTTCGAGATCGACAGGCCGATGCCGGTGCCGACGCCGACCGGCTTGGTGGTGAAATAGGATTCGAAGATGCGGCCGCGGATCGCTTCCGGCACGCCGGGCCCATTGTCCTCGACCGAGAAGCAGGGATGATCCCGGTCGCTGCGGAACGTCCGCACCTTGATCAGCCGGTCGCCGGCAATGCCAGCCAAAGCGTGCTGGCTGTTGATGAGGAAATTGGCCGCCACCTGCGTCACATGGTCGGCGTCGGCCATGGCCAGCAGCGGGCCTGCGGCGAAATCGGTGTCGATGATGATGCCGCTTGAGCGCGCGCCATAGGCGGTCACTTCAAGTGCCGCCCGGATCACCTGGTTGAGGTCGGTCTCGGCTTGTGCCGCGGGATGGAGGCGGACCATCGACAGGAAGCTCTTGACGATGCGGCCGCAGCGCTCGGCGGCCGCGCGGACCTTTTCGGCGCGCACCTTGGTTTGCGGATCGGAGGCGAATTCGTGCAGCAGCGTCGATTGCGCCACAACCACGGCCAGCGGGTTGTTGAGCTCGTGCGACACACCGGCCAGCAACGAACCCATCGCCGCCATCTTCTCGTTCTGGTGCAGCTTCTCGCGTTGCCGGCCGATTTCCTCCTCGGCGCGCAATTTGTCGCGCAGGTCGCGGATGGAGCCGAAGATCAGGCGGCGGTCGGCAACCCGCATCTCGGTGGCCGTCAGCTCGATCGGGAACACTTCGCCGGCGGCATTCTGGGTCACCGTCTCGAGCCGCTGGCCGACCATCGGCGCGCCGCGGCCGGACATGTATTCGGCTCCTGAGGCATAGCCCTTGCGGTAGTAGATCGGCACGATCGTATCGAGCAGGTCCTTGCCGAGGATGTCGCTGCGCTGGAAGCCGAACATCTTCTCGGCGGCCGGATTGAATTCGATGATCGAGCCGGTCTCGTCGATGACGACAATGGCGTCGAGCGAGGCCTGCAGCATGGTGCGGCGAATGACCTCGCTGGCGTGGGCGTCGGAGGGCGAGCGCTCTATGGCGTCGCCGATGGCCAGCGCGATGATGTGCAGCGTCGCCTCTTCCTCGTCGGTCCATGCACGCTCGTTGATGCAGTCATTGACCGCCAGCGTGCCCCAGAGATGGCCGTGCGCGAAGACCGAGACCGAGAGGAACGATTTGATGTTCTGCTTCTCGAAATCGGTCCTCAGGAAGCCTTCGAGGTCGCGCGTATGACCGGCGAAGATCTTGCCTTGCCTCTCGTCCTCGGCAAGCCGCTCCAGCAGCGGGTCGGAATTGACGATCGATTGCATGATGACGGTCGGTGATGCCAGTTCGCCGCCGAAAAGAGGGTCGATCCAGTAGGCGGCGACGGATTGGGCGAAGCCCTGGCCAGGCAGTTCGCGCAAGCGAAACAGGATGCCGCGCTGGCAATCCATGGCCCGGCAGAGCGTTTCCAGTATGCCGTCCATCTCGCGCTGCCAGTCGCCGGCCTCGCGCAGCCGGCGAACGACGCGCACGGCCGCCATCGCCGCGCCCTGCCTGAACCCTTGCATATCGGTGCTTGCTGCTTCAGCGATCATCTTGTGCTGTCATTCCGGAGTCGCGCCAATTCGGCCGGCGAGCAACTACATCCTTCTGGCCCGGTGCTCAGTTGCCGTCGCCGGCCGGCAGCGAGAAGATATAGCCCTCGCCGCGCACCGTGCGCAGGAATTTCGGATTGGCGGGATCGGCCTCGATCTTTTTGCGCAGCCGCATGATGCGAATGTCGACCGCGCGTGACGATTCCGGATCTTCGGTGAAACCGATCGCCTCGGAGATAGCGGCGCGGCTCAGCAGCCGGTTGGCGCGGGTGAGGAAAATCTCCAGCACGTCGAACTCGCTCTTGGCCATGTCGATCACCACGCCATTGGCGCCGGTGACCAGCCTGCCGTCGAGATCGGCCTGGAAGGGGCCGAAGGCAACGGAACGGCGATCCGCCCCGGCCCTCTTGTCCTGCAGCTCTTTGGGCTGGGGAACCCGGCGCAACACGCTGCGCACCCTGGCCAGCACCTCGCGCAATTCGTAAGGCTTGACGATGTAGTCGTCGGCACCGAGTTCCAGCCCGACAATGCGGTCGAGCGCGGTGCCGGCCGCGGTCGCATAGATGATGCCGATCGGCAGTTTCGAACGCAGCCAGCGGCCAAGCGAGAGGCCGTCCTCGCCGGGCATGGCGATGTCGAGAATGGCAAGATGAAACGACTGCGTTTCAACGAGGCTGCGCGCGGCGGCCGCACTTTCAGCGGTGGCCACGTCATATCCGGCGGCGCCAAGGTATTCGGCGACAGCGTCCCTCAGGTCGGGCTCATCCTCGACGATGACAATTCTTGCCCGCACGATGCTTTCGCTCCCACTTTCAGTGGAAAGTAGATTGGGTATAAACATCATGTCCAGCACTCATATCGGGGTTGCCAGGGAACGGTTGGAAAACATGGCCGCACGATCCGTCATTGCGCTCGTTTCGGTAGCCGAAGTGGTCGCGACCGAACTCGCCGACCATCTTGAACGGCGC
>NZ_RZRA01001050.1:0-1817 GCF_003998945.1 Mesorhizobium sp. M7A.F.Ca.CA.003.01.2.1
CTGCCGGTCGACCGACGGCGACACGGCAATGGCCGAGAGTTTTAGCCCGGCCCGGCGAACCAGGTCGGCGACGCCGGACAACTCGGCGTCAAGATCACCAGCGCAGGCAACGACGCATTCGAGGGTGGTTTCGGCTGCGTAGGCAGTTGCGAGCCGGGCGAAAGCGCGCAAGGCATCGAGCCCGTGGCCGCGCGTCGGATCGTGGTGAAACAGCAGCTGTTGTGGGCCGAGTGCCGCCAGCGTGGAGAGGTTCGCCAGCGCCGTCTCGACATCCTCGGGATAGATGACCACGCCGACATCGGGCAGCCTTGCTCCCGCCTCGCCGAGTTCGACCCTGACCGGTTCGCTGGCCACTGCGGCAGCCGGCGCTTTGCCTTCACCTGCGATGCGCAGGCTGATCGTCTGGCTCAGGGGCTGGCCGGCAGGCAGCACATACGGCCACGGCAGCACCAGCGGCCGCACATAGGTCTTGTAGGAGGCGTCCGACCAGTTGCGCTGGTCCTCCATTTCGAAAGTATCGCCTTCCATCCGGCACTCAGCGATGACACCAGGCCGAACCTGATGGGAGATGGCGCGGATATCCTTGAAAGGCTGCCAGGGGTCGATCAGCTGGGGAAGTTTCGTCGCCACCACGCTGCCGTCTGTGTGCTCGACCATGACCGGGCTACCGGCGAGGTCGGCGATCGGGTGCAGGATACAGAAGCCGCAGCGGTTGGTTTCGAAATCGTTTTCGGGAAGGGCGCTGACGTCGAAGACCAGACGGCCGTCGGCAGAGCCTTTGATGGTGGCGCGGAAGCCGAGCCGGTTTCCATCGGGGGCCAGGCAGCTTGCCGAATAGCTGACCGAAAAAGCGTCGGCACCCTGCTCGATCACCAGGTCCGTCAAATTTGGCTCATAGGTGCCCCAGTCGCGGTCACGCACGATATAGGCGATGGCGCGCAGCACTTCGGTGCCGCCATGGCGGATGGTGCGCAGATTGCCGTTGACGAAGTCGGCGCTGAGCGAGCCTGCGCTGAGCCTGACCGGCTCGGCCTCGACCACGCGCGTGCCGTAGAGCAGGAAAGTGCCGGCGGTCATTTCGGCAAGGCGTCGAGTTGCACCGGTTGCCGGCTCGCGGCCCCAGCATAGGCGGCCTCGACCAGCGCGAATGTCCTAAGATTGTCGGCGCCCGAGGTCGCCGGCTCGGTCCCCTTTGCCAGGCAGTCGACCCAGTGCTGCTGGATGGCTACGACGCTTTCCTGGATGTTGTGCCAGGGCCGCGACGCCCAGGCCAGCAGCGGCGGCGAGACGTCGGTGACGGCCGTGCCGCTCTTGCCGGTGACGGTCAGCCGGTATCCCTGCGCCAGCCGGATCGTGCCGTCGCTGCCATCGATCTCGATCAGCGTTTCGGGAAACGGCTCGGTGGCGAGCTTGGTCGCGTAGCTGCAGTCGACCACGGAGGTTGCGCCGCTCTTGTGGTCCATCAGCATGGTCGCCACATCCTCGCCCGCAATGGCGGGATTGATGCGGGCGATTCGTGTCGTGATGGTCGAGACGTCGCCGAGCAGGAAACGGGCGATATCGAGGATATGGATACCGAGGTCCTCGATGATGAAGCGCTTTCCCGTCGCCAGATAGGGCTGACCGGAAAACACGTCATAGGCCGAGCGGAAGGAGATACGCCCGAAGAAGGGCGTGCCGATCTCGCCGCTATCGAGCACGGTCCGCACCGCCTGGATAGGTGACTGCCAGCGAAAATTCTCATGCACCATCAGCGGAACGCCGGCTTCCGCGCATGCCTTGACCATCGCCTTTGCGTCGGCAAGCGTCGGCGCGAA
>NZ_RZRA01001051.1:0-1814 GCF_003998945.1 Mesorhizobium sp. M7A.F.Ca.CA.003.01.2.1
TCATAGGAACGGTCGGCTGCCGGATTGGTCGGTTCGATGCCGGAGAATTCCTTATAGTTCTTGGTGAAATACTCCGTCGAGGCCGTCGGGCTGGTGCCGGACGACGTGCCGTAAGCTTCCTTCAGATAATCGGCGCCGACGGATTCGATGAAGTCCGGGCTGTTCATGCCGTCATTGAGCAGGAATTTCTGCACGCCGCCCTGCGAGATCCAGGTGCGGGCGACCGTGGCGCCGTCGACCGGTGTGCTGACGAGGTAGAGACCGTCCGGTTCACCGGCCATTGCCGCGGTGACTTCGGAGGCATAGCTCGACTGCTTTTCATTGTAAGGCGTGTCGGAGACGATGGTGCCGCCGAGCGCTTTGTAGGCACGCGAGAATTCGGCCACCATGTTGACGCCGAAATCGTTGTTGACGTGGATGATCGACAGCTTCTTGAAACCCTTGTCGATGGCATATTTGGCGGCGGCGACACCCTGTAGCGCATCGGAGGTGATGGTGCGGAAGAAGATGCCGTTGGTCTTGCCGTCGCGGCCGAGCGCGGTGAGCGTCGGCGAGGACGATGCCGGGGAGACCTGGACGATCTTGGCCGGTGCCGTGACCGATGTCAGGATTGGGATCGACACCGAAGAAATGATGCCGCCGATGATCACAGGCACTTTCTTGACCTGCACAAGCTGAGTGGCGGCGTCGACCGCGATGTTGCCCTGGCTCTGGCTGTCGCGCGTGTCGGTGACGAGATCGCAGCCGCGCACTCCGCCGGCTCCGTTGATGTCGCGGAAGGCCATCTCGACCGACTTGGCGCCGGCCTGGCCGTATTCACCGGCCGGGCCGGTCAGCTCCATGACGAGGCCGACGGTGATCTTGCAGTCGGCGGCCTGAGCAGCACCCGCCATCGTGACGAGGGCCAGCGCTGTGGTGAGTTGGAGTATCGTCTTTGTCATTGTTGTTCCCCTTTCGTTACTCGACTGTATTTGAACTCTGGAGCTTGTTCAGCGTTCCGGCACCTGCAGCCAGGTTTCATGCAGATGTCGCCATTCGACGCCGTTGGGCGCCGATGAACTGGTGGTGAAGACGGCGCTCGATTGACGGCGGCTGTGCTTGCCTGCGCGCAGCTGCGCTTCGACATAGAGGACGACGATAATATCCGCGTCCTGCCAGCCGGGCCGGATGTCCTCGATCGAAATGGCGAAACCATCGTCGCAGGAAGCACGGCTTGCGCGGACATGGTCGACGACCGCTTCGCGATCGAGGATCTGCCCGTCCGGCGCCACCATGCTGAGGTCCTTGCCCATGGCGCGTTCGAAGCGGCCGAAGTCCACCGTGTTGGCTCGCGCGGCGACGAACCAGTCGACGAAGAAGCGGTGCAGGTCGATGATTTCGGCGCTGGCGCGTGAAAACAGGGAGGGTTCGCCGCTCATTTCTTCCCCGCATTGAGGTTGTAATGCATGATCGAACCGTGGCGGCCGCGGCGGTCGCGCTCCAGCGTGTAGACGTCACCTTCGAGGCCGGTGCCTTGCGCGATGACGGCCGCAATCCGCTCCCGGTCCTCGGCGTCGAGCGCAACGTCCATGATTTTCGCATTGGCGATGGCGTGGGCCTGGTTGCGGGCGCCGACGATGACCGCCGCCACTTGCGGCTGCTCCAGCACCCAGGCGCTGGCGATGGTGGCGACGTCAACGCCGTGGCGGTCGCCAACGGCCTTCAGCGCCTGCAGCAGGTGCTGGAACAGCTCCCAGCCGCCAAAATCATCGATGATCAGCTTGTACTTGACCAGCGAGCGGTTTTCGAGCGGCGTGGCGGGCTCGGCCGCACCG
>NZ_RZRA01001052.1:0-1812 GCF_003998945.1 Mesorhizobium sp. M7A.F.Ca.CA.003.01.2.1
GTAGAGGGGGCCGCGGCGGGAGGTCGTCCAATTGGTAAGGAAGTCGTGCATTTCGGCCAGCGACGCAATCTCGCGCTTGAAGCCAAGGCCGACCGAGAGTGCGACCGGGGAATGAAACAGCTTGTCGTGCATGAAGCGGGCTCCTGGTTTTTTTGCGCGCTTGGAGAGATATCCGGCGGGTCCGCGAACGGGACGCCCTGAAACGCGCAACGAGGCCGGAGGTTCCAGACTTGGGTCTTGGCGGTTTTTGATTGTGCCTGGTCGGCGAAATTATCAATTTCGCAGCGCAACGATCATGTGCCGGACGCTCAACGGCTCCGCTTCCACTTGGCGACGGCAGGCTCTCCAAAATCCCGAAGGAGCCATCGAGATCGCTTGCCGCCCTGAGGCTCACGCCTTCTTCACGAACTCGGTCTTGAGCACCAGGCCTTTCACTTGCTTGGTGTTGCATTCGATCTCGCCGGGATTGCCGTTCAGGCGGATAGCCTTCACCAACGTGCCGCGCTTGATCGTTTCCGAAGTGCCTTTGACTTTGAGGTCCTTGATCAGCGTGACGGAATCGCCGTCATTCAATTGAGCGCCATTGCTGTCGCGCACGATTACATCGTTCGGCATGCCATCTCCTGTGATTGGCAGGTTTCAAGGGCAGAGCGCGGCGGGATGTTTACCGCCCTGCTTCGCGCAAAGGCTCGGGCTTGTCCTGCGAAGCTCGTAGAGCGAAGCAGGATGGCGGAGAGAGCGGGATTCGAACCCGCGTTACGGTCTCCCGTAAACACACTTTCCAGGCGTGCGCCTTCAACCACTCGGCCACCTCTCCGTCCATGCATGTCGCGTCGGCCGGTTTTGCCGCGCGGGTTGGGGAGATGCACCTCCCTTGGGGCAAGACGAAACTTTCGCCATCGGCGTCGCCAACCAGCAAACGCCTTCCCCTGCACCTGAGCCGTCGAAGCAACAGGCGCGGGGCTCATCTAGTCGATCCGACGGCGAATGCCAAGCCATAACGGCAGTCTATTCGCTTTGCCGGCCACACAGTCTTTCACGAGGCCGCCGGCATGCCCGTTTTTGCGGGCGCCGCCGCTGCAATGGTGTGCACAGGCAGGACCGCAGGGACGGCCGCCCTTGACTTCCCCCGGAGTTGCCTGTCGGGTGCCGAGGCTTTGCGGGGGCATTGTGCGGACATGACATCGAGCAATGGACAGACGCCAGTCAGGCGGCCGGACAGCGGGCTGTCCTTCGTGCCGGTGGGCTGGCTTGTCTTCGTCATGGCGTGGTCAGTCTACGGCCTGATCTCCGTCTGGCCCGCGGTCGGCGCCACCGGCCTGCCAGACAGCGTGCTTTACCTTATCTATGGCGGGCTCGTCGTCGACATCGTCACCATCCTATGGGGGCTTTACCTGCTCGGCCTCGCCTTCGGCCGCTCGGCCCGCTTCCCGCGCCAGTTCACGATCTGGCAGATTGCCATAATCGTCGGGCTGCTGGTCATCCATGCCTATGCCCCTACGGTGCCGGGATTCGTCTTCTCGGGCCAGGCGCTTGTCATCACCGGCGCCGAAATCGCCATCGGCGCGCTCTGCATCTATCTGCTGCGCCATGGATCCGAAGCCGATGCCGTTTATGTCAATCCGAAAACCGAGAGCCCATCGGCCTTCGTCTCGGTCATCGCCGCGCTGCTCGGCATCGTCCTGGGCGCGGTCATCGGCGCCGTGGGCGGATTCGCCATCGGCTCGGTGATCGCCGATGCCACCGAGATGAGCTGTTTCGAGGGCGCCTGCGGCTATTTCGCCGTGTTCACCGGCCTGGCCGGTCTGGTGA
>NZ_RZRA01001053.1:0-1812 GCF_003998945.1 Mesorhizobium sp. M7A.F.Ca.CA.003.01.2.1
GGCGGGTGGTGCATTCCTGCAACACGCGCAATTCCCCATGGAACCCGAAAAACCTGGGAAAATCAGATCATCCAGGGCGCGTAGAGCGGCGCGTTGACGGCGTTCATCTCGGCGCTGCGGCCACGCTCCCGGCGCGTCGTCTCGACGATCTCGAACGCCGTGCGATCCGACAGCAGGCGGCGCAGGGCCGCGGCATTCATCCTGTGGCCGCCGCGATAGGAGCGGAAGCAGCCGATGAAACGGGCGCCGGCCAGCGCCAGGTCGCCCATGGCGTCCAGCGTTTTATGGCGCACGAATTCGTTGGGATAGCGCAGGCCGCCCATGTTGATGACGCGGTT
This sequence comes from Mesorhizobium sp. M7A.F.Ca.CA.003.01.2.1, assembly GCF_003998945.1. Classification (NCBI taxonomy): domain Bacteria; kingdom Pseudomonadati; phylum Pseudomonadota; class Alphaproteobacteria; order Hyphomicrobiales; family Phyllobacteriaceae; genus Mesorhizobium; species Mesorhizobium sp. M7A.F.Ca.CA.003.01.2.1. The sequence goes on from NZ_RZRA01001053.1 coordinate 339, forward strand.
GTCGTCGCCGATCACCAGCGAATTCTCCAGCGAGGAGCCGAGCGCATAGCCTGCAGCCCACAGCCGCTCGACATCCTTCATGAAGCCGAAGGTGCGGGCGCGCGCGATGTCGCGACGGAAAATATCGGCATTGAGGTCGGAGGCAAACAGCTGACGGCCGATCGCCGGGCTTTCGAAGTCGATCTCGATCTCGAAACGGGTTCCGTCATAGGGCCGAAACTCCGCCCACGAGGCGCCGTTCTCGATGCGGACCGGCTTGATGACCCTGATATAGCGGCGCTTGACCGAAAGCGTCTCGATGCCCGCCTGGTCGATGGCTTCGACGAACGCCATGGCGCTGCCATCGAAGATCGGAACCTCGGAACCGTCGATCTCGACAGCGACATTGTCGATGCCGAGCCCAAACAGCGCCGCCATGATGTGCTCGACCGTGGCGATATGCTCGCCGGCGGGATCACCAAGCATGGTGCACAGGTCGGTGGCGCCGACTTCCGAAACCAGGGCACGAAACTCGCGGCCCTGCTCGGCACCGTTGAAAAGCTGGAAAACGATGCCGGTGTCGGCATCCGCCGGCATGAAGCTGATGGACACTTCCTTGCCGCTGTGGACGCCGGTGCCGGTAAGCGACGCGCGCGTCTTCAATGTCGTCTGATAGTCGTGCAAGACAATCCCCATAAGCCCGTAATGCCTAGGTCCGCTTCTCCAGCCCGAGGGCGCGGCTCTTGTGTGAATCGGTTGGCAGGGCGACTTCCCCCGAAATCCCGGCAAACCGATGATGGTAGGCAGCGAAGATAATGTCCCGTCAGGGAGACTCCAAATCACGGTTTCTTACTCTGTGTAACCGCGAACTGGAATGGGTGCGACTTTGTAAGTTATTGAAATCACATCATTTAAAACGTTAACAGGCAAGCGATTCCTCGCTTGCCTGTTAACAAATGTTACAGTCCGTTTACCAATCAGTTGGCCTGGCGGCGCAGGAACGCCGGAATCTCCAGCTGATCGTCTTCCTGAGTCGTCCTCACCTGCGGCGTCAGGCGGCCCTGATCGTCGAGTTGGCCACGGCGCGGCGCATAGAGCTGCGCATCCTGGCTGGCGAGGCGGCGCACTTCGGGCGCCGCCTGGCGCAGCTTGGGCTCACGCGGCTGCGCCGGCTGCAGCCTTGCGGGTTCTTCCTCGCGGCGGGTCAGTCCGTTGGTCAGGCGCTTCAGCAGGCCCATCGGTCCGCTGTTGTTCTCGTGGTCCACCGGGCGGCTCTTGGCATCCACCTCGGCCTTGACGACCGGCGGGAAGTCCTCGACGCGCGGCATACGCTGAGGTGCCATGGCAACAGGCTGCGGGGCTTCGCGCAGCATCTCGCGCGGCTGCGGGGCCGGCTGCATCTGCTGGACCACCGGCTGCGGCATCGGCTGTGCTGGCGGCGCCTGGAAGATCTTGCTCTGTGGGCGGAAATCTTCTGCGTGAGCGACAGGAGCCG
>NZ_RZRA01001054.1:0-1804 GCF_003998945.1 Mesorhizobium sp. M7A.F.Ca.CA.003.01.2.1
CGAGCAGGCCGACCAGATGGACGAGATCATCGAAAAATATGGCGAGGCGCAGCACCGCTTCGAGGAACTCGACGGTTATGCGCTGGATGGCCGCGCCCGCGAAGTGCTGGACGGTCTCGGCTTTTCGCAGGAGATGATGGACGGCGATGTCGGAAAGCTGTCCGGCGGCTGGAAGATGCGCGTGGCGCTGGCCCGCATCCTGTTGATGCGGCCCGACGCCATGCTGCTCGACGAGCCGTCGAACCATCTCGACCTGGAGAGCCTGATCTGGCTGGAATCCTTCCTGAAGAACTATGATGGCGCGCTGCTGATGACCTCGCACGACCGCGAGTTCATGAACCGCATCGTCAACAAGGTGGTCGAGATCGACGCCGGTTCGCTGACCGCCTATTCCGGAAACTACGAATTCTACCAGCAGCAGCGGGCGATCGCCGATAAGCAGCAGCAGGCTCAGTTCGAGCGCCAGCAGGCGATGCTGGCCAAGGAGATCGCCTTCATCGAGCGCTTCAAGGCGCGCGCCTCGCATGCCGCGCAGGTGCAGAGCCGGGTGAAGAAGCTGGACAAGATCGACCGCGTCGAGCCGCCGAAGCGCCGCCAGACCGTGTCCTTCGATTTCCTGCCGGCGCCGCGCTGCGGTGAGGATGTCGTCACGCTGAAGAACGTCCACAAGGGCTATGGCAGCCGCAGCATCTATGAGGGGCTCGATTTCCAGGTCCGCCGCCGCGAGCGCTGGTGCATCATGGGCGTCAACGGCGCCGGCAAATCGACGCTTCTGAAGCTGGTCGCCGGCGCTTCCGAGCCCGATACCGGCACGGTCGCGCGGGGCCCAAGTGTCAAGATGGGATATTTCGCCCAGCACGCCATGGAGGTGCTGGAAGGCGAGCGCACTGTGTTCCAGACACTGGAAGACGCGTTCCCCCAGGCCGGCCAGGCGCCGCTGCGGGCACTCGCAGGCTGCTTCGGCTTTTCCGGCGACGAGATCGAGAAGAAATGCCGTGTGCTGTCAGGCGGCGAGAAGGCGCGGCTGGTGATGGCGCTGATGCTGTTCGACCCGCCCAACCTTTTGGTGCTGGACGAGCCGACCAACCATCTCGACATCGCCACCAAGGAGATGCTGATCACGGCACTTTCGCAGTATGAGGGCACCATGCTGTTCGTCTCGCACGACCGGCATTTTCTGGCGGCGCTTTCCAACCGCGTGCTGGAACTGACGCCCGAAGGCATCCACACCTATGGCGGCGGCTATACGGAATATGTCGAGCGGACGGGGCAGGAAGCGCCGGGCCTGAGGAGCTAACGGCTACCTCAGCGAGATGCTCATGCCGCTGAGGTCGGCGTTGACCTGCAGGCCGACCTGCCTGCCCGTCAATTCGAGCTGGGCGCCCTTGTCATTGGTCATGACGATCACCTGAGCCCCTTTGCCAAGCGCGCCGCCACCGCCCGCCGCACCGTAGACCCCGGTCACATCCCGCGCACGTTTGATGTGGCGCACGGTACCTCGGAAATAGGTCTTGGAGACGCCGAAGGCGAGACCGCCCGAGACGCCGCCGACCGAGATGGGATAGCGGCGGCCATGGAAGGTCAGCGTTCCTTCGCCTCCGGAGCCACCGACGAAGAAGGCCGCCTTGTAGACGGCGAAGCGGATCGTGCCGCTGTCGGCATGCGCGGCGCTGGCAAAGCCGATGCTCGCGGTGGCGACGGCGGCAACCGCTATGGAACGAAATCCGGATGAAATCTTCATGGGGAGAACTCCTCAATGTCGCCGCTTTGCCGGCCAGGATGTCTGGGTGGGATCAAAGCTACC
>NZ_RZRA01001055.1:0-1797 GCF_003998945.1 Mesorhizobium sp. M7A.F.Ca.CA.003.01.2.1
GGGTGCATCGCCGGCACGTGCCGAGCGGGACAGCACCACCTTCCCGGCGCCCATGGCCATCTGGAAATCATGCGCGGCAAGGCCGATACGCCGCTCGGGCGGTTCGAGGTCGATGCCGGTCTTCATCAGCCGCGACATGAAGCGGTCGCTCTCTGGCTTGCGCGGCCATACGCCCTCGTTGAGCCCGCCGATGACCAGCGTGTCGACCGTCTGCAACCGGGCTTCCAGCGCGCCCCAGATGGCGATGTTCCGGTCGGTGCCTTGTGCCGGCTTGACCGTTTCAGGCGCGATCAGCGCCGCCATGATGTCGGGCCACTCGGTCGCCGCGAAGGACAGCGAAGCCGAAGCCGCGACCAGCCCGCGCAGCAGTTCGGCAAGCTTCTCGCCGGCGTCACCGGCATAGAGTTCGCCAAGGCCGCCGTCGGCGATGCGGCCGAGATTTTCGAGTGTCACGACACTGGCCCTGACAAGCGCGGCAAGGTCGGCGTCATCCCGGCCTCGGAAGGCTGCGAGCGGCGCCAGCGCCTGCTTGAGACGTTCGAGCAAATTCCGCGCAGTTTCGATAGAGCGCACGGTCAGCCGGGAAAACCAGAAGGGCTGCCGGCTGCCGCCGCCCAAGCCGGTGAGGCGGGCTTCGAACAGTTCCGGTAGCGAAACGATGTCGGGGCGGCCTGTGCCGCCGCGCAACGCCACCAGTTCGATCAGCTCCGCCGCGTGGCGCACATCGGCCCGTTCGAGGCCGAGGCCGAGCAGCGGATGCTTGAGCAGCGACAGCAGGCCAACCGGATCGCCTGGCCGGAACAGTGCCTCGAGCGCCAGCCTGAGCAGGCTGGCCGCCGGAGTGTTGGCGAGCGGTGTGCCACCGGAATCGTCGGCAACGACGCCGAAGCGCTGGAGCTCGATCGAGACGCGCCGCGCCAGCGCGCGGTCGCCGGTGACGAGAGCCGCCCTTTGGCCGGGCTGTTCGACCGCGCGCTTGAGCGCGACGGCGATGGCGACGGCCTCATCACGTTCGCTGGCGGCTTCGAGCAAGGTCACCTCGGCGAAGGCGCCGGCAATGTCGGACGCCGGGAAACCGGCACGTGTCTCGGCCCAGAGTTCGGTGGTTTCGGCCGGCCGCAGCGCTTCGCCGACAAGGGCAGCGCGAAGCGCACGTCGCGGTTCGGCCACGCCAATCTCCTCGACGTCGCCGCGCAATACGCCGATCTTGCCGATCAGCCTGGCCAAGCCATATTGCGGGTGGCCGAGTACGGCTGGACGCGCGCCAGGCGCGGCAATCGCCTGGAACGACGCTTCGTCCAGCGTCCGGTCGAGACCCGGCAGCACGATGGCGCCGCCGGGCAGGCGCGCGATCGCGGCAAGCAATTCGGCCGTCGCTGGTATCGAGCCGGTCGAGCCTGCGGCGATGACCGGGCCGGCGGGCGGATTGCGCTGCAGCCGCGCCGCCTCGGCGCGGATCAGCGCGCTGCGATGCGCGGCCGGATTGGAGCGGTCGCTTTCCGCGAGGAATTTCGGCCAGGCTTCGGTGACGATGCCGAGGAATTCGAGCGTCACCTGCCACCATCCGGCAAGATTGCCGGTCACCAGATCGGTGAGCTTGGCCCAGTCGGTGCCTTCCGTCTCGATCTCGTCCATCAGCCGGGCGAGATCGCGCGCCAGCCAGATCGCGTCGGCGGTGGAAGCCGGGATGACGATCTCCTCGGCGAAAAGGGCGGCGACATGCGCCGGCAGCCGGCGTTTCCAGGCGCGCACCAGCGGCGTCAGCAGCAACAGGCGTTCGGTTGCCGAAATCGGCGG